>CAYZXC010000091.1:0-5115 GCA_964482275.1 uncultured Eubacteriales bacterium | reverse complement strand
CCGTCGATCAGCGGCCACACAAAGCTGCCGTTTTCATCCAGATGAATGTAGGTGATCTTCGGCTTTTTGAGCAGCTTTTGCGCCAGGCGGTTGGCGAACCCCTTGTTCTCGATCTCCAGCGTGACGATACCGACGTCGTCGGTCGTCCAACCAATATTCGGGTTGCGCAGCGGCACCTTTTCCAGATAGTTTTCGCTGATCACTTGCTTTTTCATGCCTTGCGATCCCGCTTTTTCCACACCGAGAATTTGAGCAGTGTCAGAATGATGATGGCAAACAGCACCAGACCGCCGATGTCGGAAACCGCCTGCGGAATGCCGAAGCGCGCCGACAGGTCAAGCGCCTTGTCCAATCCGAAGATCGCAAACACGGCGAGCAGGATACCGACCAAGCCCTCACCGGCGATCATACCGGAGCAGAACAGCACGCCGTCGTTGACAACCGCGTTCTTGGTCTCCTCGTCCTTGTATCGGATCTTTTCCAACAGCAAGCGTACGAGACCGCCGACCATAATGCAGGCGTTGAGGTGCACCGGCAGATATACGCCGATCGCAAAGGGGAGCACCGGAATGCCGAGGACCTCAACGAGTACCGCGATCGCCACACCGATGAATACCAGATTCCACGGTAGGTTGCCTTCCATAACGCCCTCGGTGATGAGCTTCATCAGCCCCGCCTGCGGTGCCGGCAGCTCCGCAGAGCCGAACTCCCAGGCGCTTGCCAGCAGATACAGCGTGCCGCCGATGGCAAATGCCGAAGCAACCACACCGATGATCTCACCGATCTGCTGTTTTTTGGGCGTTGCGCCGAGCAGATAACCCGTCTTCAGGTCTTGCGAGGTATCGCCGGCAATGGCACACACGATGCAGATGATGGAACCGATCGCAATGGCACTGGTCATACCCTCGATGCCGGTCGCACCGGTGAATTTGAGGATCAGAGTGGTGAACAGCAGCGTGGCAATCGCCATACCGGAAACCGGATTGTTACTGCTGCCGACTAAGCCCACCATACGCGACGATACCGTGGCGAAGAAGAAACCGAACAGCACCACGATAAACGCGCCGATCAGGCTGACGGGGATGGCGGGGATCAGCCAGACGAGCAGTGTCAGCACCACGATCGCCGGAATGACCACCAGCAGGCTGATATCCTTGTCGGTTCGCTTGCCGGATGCGGTACCCGCGCCGACCATGCTTTTGATCGCACCGCTGAAGGTTTTGATGATGAGCGGCAGGGATTTTACCAGACTGATAATACCGCCTGCTGCCAGCGCACCGGCACCGATATAGCGGATATACGAGCTCCAGATCGCCGAAGCGCCGCCCTCGGCGAACATCTCACCGATGGTGACCGTGCCGGGATACATCACGATACCGGAGCCGAACAGCACGATCAGCGGGATGATGACCACCCAGCTGAGCAAGCCGCCGGCAAACATATACGACGAAATGCGCGGACCGCAGATGTAGCCCACACTCATGACCGCGGGATAGATCTGGGTACCGATCGCTCCCGCAAAGCCCTTGACCGCGAGGGTGATCTCGCCGGAAACCGCCTTGAGCGCGTCAATGATGAACTTGAACAGCGCGGCAAAGCCCATGCCGGCAAAAACCGTGGAGGCGTTGGAACCGCCTTCCTCACCCGCGAGCAGGACCTCGGCACACGCCGAACCTTCGGGATAGGGGAGAACGCCGTGCTCTTTCACGATCAGCGCGTTGCGCAGCGGTACCATAAAGAACACGCCGAGCAGACCGCCGATGAGCGCGATCAGCGTGATCTCCAGAATACCGGGGTTTTCGCCTTTGCCTTCCGCCGCCCAGATGAACAGCGCCGGCAGGGTGAAGATGGCACCTGCCGCCAGTGACTCACCGGCAGACCCGATGGTTTGGACGATGTTGCTTTCCAAAATCGAATTTTTGCGCATAAGCACGCGGATAACGCCCATTGCGATAACCGCCGCCGGGATGGATGCCGATACCGTCATACCGACGCGCAATCCCAGATACGCGTTTGCTGCGCCGAAGATAACCGCCAGCAGAATACCGATCACGATCGAGGTGACCGTGAGTTCGGGGGTGACCCGTTCCGCAGGGATATACGGCTTGAATTCCGTTTGCTTGTCCATGTTTCCTCCATTCTGCCGCGCCGATTTACGGCGAAGCACTGAAATCCCGACCATTATACCATACTGCTGTAGCAAAAAGCAACCGTCCTCTTGTCGAAAAGAAAAAACCGCTGAGAGATTCTCAGCGGTTTTCTTGCAGTTGATCCAATTTCCGGTTGCGGAAATACAACAGAAAATCAATGAATACCATTACGAAATTCAGCACGTAGAAAAACAGAACGTACCATTTTTCCGAAAACGCTGCCATATAGGCGTCGTTCGCAAATTTTGAGGCGGTACCCGCTACATAACCGAACAGAATAAGACACAAAAAGGGAAGACTTTTTCCTTTTGTCGTTCGCGCCCGGTATGATTTAATGACGTTTAAGGGCCAGGATGCCCCAAAACTTACCAGCATCAGTATCTCCAGTATCTCTGCCATATTTTACACTTCGCTTTCTGCCAATTTTAGACAGTATACACCTTGCTTTGGCGGTTGTCAAGCCGTGGCGGAACGCTTTGTGATCCGAGGTTTCCAGTAATCCTTGCCGTAAACGATCCCCTCGGCAAGCAGACACACCGGCAGCGCCGCGAAGATATCCACCACCGAATGCTGTTTGATAAACGCAGTGGATAAGCAGATCAAGATCACGGCAACGACCACGAAGGCTTTCCATAGGCGGGGCACGTCTTTTTCCTTGACCCACACCGAGGCGATGCCCAACGAATACGCCACGTGCAGCGACGGACAAACACCGGTGTTGGTGTCGAAGGCGTACAACGCACCGACGGTCTGTGTCAGCAGGTTGTCTCGCGGAAATTCCGCAGGCCGCAGATCTTGGCGGGTGGGGAACAGAATATAGGCAGCCATGGCGACGATCTGGGTGATGATGATAAAGGTCTGCAGCCGTTTAAAGCTGTCCACGTTATACAGCAGAAAATAGCCCAGCGAGATGACGATCAGCGCATACCAGAATACATACGGGATCAAGAACCATTCGCAAAAGGGGATCAGATCGTCAAGCGGTGAGTGTACGGGCGTGCAGTTCTCGGCGGGTATGAGATTCTCGGTCAAAAAATACAGAATAAAATATCCCACCCAACCCAGCAATAATAAAAGGTGAGAAAATTGCGGATCCTTTAATTTGGAAAACCGAAACTGTCGGTAATCAACGATCGGCTTCTTCACGGTCAGTCACTCCTCGTAACAGATTGCAGGGATACATTCTCTTGGGGATGTTGCGATAAGGCACCACGGTATGCGGCGGCAGATCGCAGGCAATCGCGGTGATCTCGTTCATCAGAAATTCGCAGATGCGGTGCCGCTCTTCTTCGATGGGAGCCGTTGCGCAAAAGCGAAGAGGCTTGCCGATGTACATCGTTTTTAGCCGTGGAGCAATGTACAGCGGCACGAAGCACGGCTCCTTGCCAGTCTTTTTATAATACAGCTTCGCAACGTCAACGAATTTTTCCTGAAACTCGTTGACGATGTGATTGCGCGGCACGTCGTGTTCCGGAAAGATCACCACGCTCGCACCCTCCTGCAGACGGGCGACGGTCTGTTTAAAGGTGGAGAACAGACGCGTGTCGTGGTACACCGGGATGGTGTTGGCGTTGTTGAAGATACATACCGAAAACGGCGCAATGATGTACGATAGCAGCTTATAAAACGGTCGGCTGTATTTTGGCTTGTGCGACCAGAAATCCTGATACGCGTAAGCGGGAACCTCGCGCAGCTTCATCATCTGCCCTGCGCACCAGGTATAGCGTTCGATGGGAAAGTGCAGTTCACAGGCGATAGGCCCGTTCATCTGGGTGTGGTTGCCCACGATGATTGCAGCTTCATCGGGCAGATTTTCTGTGCCGACGACCTTCATTTTGGGGTAAAACACCCATACCAACCATTTCAAAAACTTGTAAAGCCACGACGGCTTTTTTGCTTTCATCAAGGTCTTCCTTCCTATAGGGTTCTCTATCATCATACACCGCGAATGTTAGGAAAGTGTGAACGCAGGGGAATTTTTTCGGAGAAATGTTTGAATGCCTGCACAAAATCAAGTTGCTTTGTAGGGCAGGGCCTTGGTCCTGCCGCCACACAACATGCGCACACGGCGGGAGCAAGCCCCCGCCCTACACCATAGCCTTATACGATGTGGCTTGCACAAAAATTATATGTTGCGCACAGCCTCTGTTAACAATTTTGTTGCCAAGCAAAAGCCATCGCGAAAAGCCTGTTCACATGCAATGCAGACATATTTATTTACACAATCGGCATATTTTTCGAAGCTGTCGAATGTTTTACCCTTAACCACAACTGACGCGCTCGAACCCGATTTATTTTGGGGAAATGATGTGTCTGCTGCGTTAAAATACTCGTAAATCCGTAAAGGATTTCCTGCGTTTTTGCCTTGCATCCCACACCATTTCCCTCAAAATAAATTCTCCGACCTGCAAACGGACGGATTTTGGGATGATTTGGGGTGCGGCAGAAGAAGCAAGGCTAACGCCTTGCAATGATAACAAACCACAAAGCGCCGAAAATCCGCCGTTTTAGGCGGGTTCGAATGCGTCAGTTGTGGTTAAGCACTTTTTCCAAATCATCAAGATTGTGTTGTATCAGGGTTTCCGGTTCGGTCATTTCGGAATTCCCAAAATGTTTGACCGGTTTCAGATTTCCGTTCCAAAGTTGAGTGAGGGTGGTTGACATACTATAGACTCCTTCACACTGATAATTACTTTCAGTGTAACACGGAAATTCGTCAAGTGTTGTAAAAAACACTACTTGGTGTTTCGCCTGTGGACCCGAAGGGTCGTTTGTACAGTGCGGTGGTGGGGTGCTCGTCTATGAGTTTCGGTACAGCGAATGAGGACGGTGGAATCCCTCGGTCCTAAAAACAGTCCACCGGACTGTTTTCTTAACGGACCGCTTCGATCCCCTTCGGTCTCCTTCGGAGTGGACCCGAAGGGTCGTTTGTACAGTGCGGTGGTGGGGTGCTCGTCTATGAGTT
>CAYZXC010000090.1:0-5126 GCA_964482275.1 uncultured Eubacteriales bacterium | reverse complement strand
ACAGAACTGGTGGCATAGTTAATTTTGTGTCTACTAACTATTGACTACTTCAGCATATGCATATGCGGTGGCGGTTTGATTATATCGCTGAAAGCGAGCCGCAGGGAAAGGATTTATCCGTTCCGCAACAGCTCCATCGCACAGCGGATGCCGTCCACGGCGGCCGAGGTGATACCGCCGGCATAACCCGCACCCTCACCGCAAGGATATAAGCCCCGAACAGACGATTGACAGGACTCATCCCTCTGCAGGCGAACCGGTGACGAACTGCGCGCCTCCACACCCGTGAGCACCGCATCACGGCGGTCAAAACCTTCAATTTGTCTGCCAAAGCGGGGCAACGCCTGCTTTAAAGCGGACGCTACAAACGGCGGCAAGCACGCGCGCAGATCACACAACGTCGTACCCGGTCGGTAAGAGGGCTGAACCTCTCCCAATACGGTACTGCCTGTATCGGTCAGAAAATCACCGACGAGCTGGATCGGGGCACGGTAATCCCCACCGCCGAGCACGAACGCCGCTTGCTCCATCTGCCGCTGCAACGAAACACCCGCAAGCGGTGATTCACCGGGCATATCGTCGGGGGTAACGTTCACAAGCAAGGCACTGTTGGAATTGTGTGCATCGCGGGCAAACTCACTCATACCGTTGACGCAAACGCCACCCTCCTCCGATGCCGCGGCGATCACCACACCGCCGGGACACATGCAAAACGAATAGACGCTCCTGCCGTTTTCCAGATGGCAGGCGAGCTTATAATCGGCAGCACCGAGCACCGGATGACCGGCAAAGCCACCGTATTGACTGCGGTCGATCATCCGGCGAGGATGCTCGATACGCACGCCGACCGCGAACGGCTTTTTCTCCATCGGGACACCGCGGTCATGCAACATCGCGAAGGTGTCGCGGGCGCTGTGGCCGATCGCAAGGATCAGGTGCGTGCAGATCATTTCCTCACTATCGTTCACAGTGATACCGCACAACGCACCGTTTTCTATGTGAAGATCGGTGACCGTCGCGCCGAATCGCACCTCACCGCCGAGCGCGATAATGCGCTCGCGCAGCCCCTTCACGGCGGTGCACAGCTTATCCGTGCCGACGTGAGGCTTTGCCTGCCATAAGATCTCCTCCGGTGCGCCCGCGGCGACCAATTCTTCCAACACATACCGGATACGCGGATCCTTAATACCGGTATTCAGCTTACCGTCGGAAAAGGTGCCCGCCCCTCCCTCACCGAACTGAACGTTCGAATGGGGATCCAGCACGCCGGTACGGCGGAACAGCTCCACAGTCGCGCGACGCTTCTCCACCGACTCGCCGCGTTCCAGCAACAACGGCTGTAAACCGGCACGCGCCAAGATCAGCGCGGCAAATAACCCCGCCGGGCCACTGCCCACGACCACGGGTCGGCGGGACGGTATCGGCGTATCGGGAACATCCAGCACCGTCGGCTGTAACAGCGAGACGTCAGGCAGGTGCAGATAGGCTGCTTCGTCACCGACGACCGTGACCGCCGCGGTGATCTGAAAGGTGATCGCATCCTTGCGGCGCGCATCCACCGAGCGCTTATACAAACGGCAGACGGTGATATCTTCTACCGCGATCTTTAATTTTCGCGCGACGGCGCGGCACAGATCCTTGTCCGTATACGATACCGGCAGTTTGATGCCGCTGACCTTGATCATCTGCTCACCGCCTGTGCTGCGGCATAGGCGGACGCCCATGCCCATTGCAGGTTATACCCGCCGCAATCGCCGTCCACGTCCAACAGCTCGCCGATCAGATACAGACCGCGAACCAACCGGGACTGCATCGTGACCGGATCCACGTCGCGGGTATCGATGCCGCCGGCGGTGACCTGTGCACCGCCGAAGCCCTGCGTTCCGATCACGTTCACCGTAAACCGTTTGATAGCCGCTGCCAAACGGCGATGATCCCGTACCGTTTCGTTCAGCGAGAAGCCGGCCGCGCGGCACACCGTCTGGCCGATCCGCTTATGTAACAATCCTGTCAAAAAATCCTCCGCCGTGCGCACGGGGCGGGCTTTCAGATGCTCAACCAATTCTTCCTCCGACATCGCGGGGAGCAGGTCGATCACGGCTTGCATCACGCCGCTTTTTCGGCGCTCCCAATCACCGACCGCACGGGAGATCTGCATCACGGCCGGGCCGGAAATGCCGTACTCGGTGAACAGCAGCTCGCCGGTATGACTGCACAGCGGTTTTCCGTCCAGCACAAAGGTGACGGCCGCATCGGTACGCAGTCCCTTCACCGCTTTAACAAAGGTCGTATCGGTCTTGACCTGCACGATAGAAGGAAACAACGGTGTCTTACGGTGACCCAGCGCAGTCGCCAGTGTATATCCCTCTGCCGAACCGCCGAGCGACGGTGCGGCAGCGCCGCCTGTACATAGAATGATATGTTCCGCATAGACTGTATCGTCGGCGGTAACGACGGCGAAGCCGCCTTTTTCCGTACGAACGGCGGTAACTGCCGCATCGCACCGTTCGGTCACGCCCAGCCGTTTCAGTTCCAAACGCAGGCAATCCAGCACGGCGGCAGCCTGCTCACACAACGGATATTCTCTTCCCTCTTCACGCGAAGCGCACACGACACCAAGTGAAGCAAAAAAATCGATACACGCCTGCGGCGGAAACGCCCTCAGCGCGGACGCGGTGAACGACGGTTCCGAGCCGTGATAGTGTGACACGTCGGCACGGCGATTGGTAATATTACAGGTGCCGTTTCCGGTGGCGAGCAGCTTTTTGCCGACACGCGGTGCTTTTTCCAGCAGCAACACCTGATCACCGCCCAAAGCGCGCGCACAAAACACCGCCGCCGCAAGCCCGCTCGCGCCGCCGCCCACAATAACCGTATGCCACTGCTTCGCCATTCCCGTCACCTCTTGACATTCAGTATACCGATTTTCCGAGTGCTCGTCAAGATTTTCGCGCTTTACAAAATTTTTCTTGACAAAGTGCAGAAACAGGCATATACTACTTTAAGCAACTTTGCTATTTCGGCCGCAAAACTTATACTTTTCGACTTGCGTCACGTACATTCTCTAATGCTGTGCACACTATTCGGGATAGGAGGCTTGAAGCATGGTATATATCAATGAGTTATTCGATCTTTCCAAAAGCATCGCCGGCGGCTGTTTGTCACAATATACCCACCCATGGGAAGCACTGCCGCATATTAAAGAGCATATCCTGCAATTAGCGAAGATACTGCCGCAAGAGCTGTTCGAGCAGCGGGGCGAGGATATCTGGATCGCAAGATCGGCAAAGATTTTCCCAAATACCACGATCGTAGGACCGTGTATCATTGACGAGGCCGCGGAGGTACGCCCCGGCGCGTTTATCCGTGGCAGCGTTCTGGTAGGCAAGCATACGGTGGTAGGCAACTCCACGGAGCTTAAAAACGTCATCCTGTTCGATAACGTACAGGTACCGCATTACAATTATGTAGGCGATTCTATTTTGGGATACCGCGCCCATATGGGCGCAGGAGCCATCACTTCGAACGTCAAGAGTGATAAATCGCTGGTCACCATCCGAAACGGTGACGAGCAAGCCAAAACAGGGCTCAAAAAGTGCGGGGCAATGCTTGGTGACAACGTCGAGATCGGTTGTAACAGTGTGTTAAATCCCGGCACGGTGGTTGGTAGGGACTCACAGGTATATCCCCTCTCCTCCGTGCGCGGGGTGATTCCCGCGCGACACATCTATAAGAATGCACAGCAGATCGTGCAGAAACGGAGTGAATGAGTATGCGACGATTGTTCGGGACCGACGGTGTACGCGGTATCGCGAATACGGAATTGACATGTGAGCTGGCATACGGTATCGGCAAAGCGGCGGCACTGGTACTGGCGAAAGACGGACGCCGAAGACCGGTATTTCTCATCGGGTCAGACACGCGCGCATCATCGGATATGCTGGACGCGGCACTGACCTCCGGCCTTTGCGCAGTCGGTGCGGATGTCATCCGCCTGGGTGTCATTCCCACCCCTGCGGTGGCGTTTTTGGTTGGAAAATACAAGGCGGATGCGGGTATCATGATCTCGGCATCGCACAACCCCGCCGAATATAACGGCATTAAGATCTTCTCAGGTGACGGCTACAAGCTACCGGATGCACTGGAGGAGGAGATCGAGCAGATCGTGTTGGACGGCGGTGGGGTCTTCCCCGCACCGATCGGCGGTGATATCGGCCGCGTGACGGTGGCCGCCAATGCCGCTAAGGATTACATCGATCATCTGAAAAGCACGGTCCTGTACGCTCTGGACGGCATGCGCATCGCGGTGGATTGTGCCAACGGCGCCGCGTCCGCCACAGCCGAGCGGCTGTTCCGCGAATTGCACGCGGAGGCACACATTTTGTATCACGAGCCGGACGGTGTCAATATTAACCGCGATTGCGGCTCTACGCATTTGGAAGCCTTGTCAAAATACGTGGTTGAACACAAGCTCGAACTCGGTATCGCCTTCGACGGTGACGCCGACCGTTGCCTGTGTGTAGATGAAAACGGCAATGAGGTCGACGGTGACCAGATCATGGCGATCTGTGCTGTGGATATGAAAGAACGCGGCAAACTCGCAGGTGATACCGTCGTAGGTACCATCATGACGAATTTTGGGTTTACCAAATTCTGCAAGGACAACGACCTGCAGTTCATCGCCACCAAGGTCGGTGACCGTTATGTGCTGGAAGAACTGCTGCTCGGCGACTTCTCGTTCGGCGGTGAGCAATCGGGGCATATCATCTTCCGCGATTTTGCCACCACCGGCGACGGACAGCTGACCGCCATACAACTGTTGTCGTATCTCAAGCGCAGCGGTGCAAAGTTGTCTGAACTGACCTCTATTATGACCAAGTACCCGCAGCTGAGCATCAATCTTGAGGTGTCAGCAGAAGCTAAACTGCACTTCTATACCAACAGTACGATCAAAAAAGCGATGACCGCTGCCAAAAAGGCGCTAGACGGCACCGGCCGCATCGTCGTTCGCCCGTCGGGCACCGAGCCACTCATCCGTGTGATGGCAGAGGGTGACGATCCGGTACTGGTAAAGGAACAGGCAGAAGCGGTTGCTTGTGTCATTCGGGAACAACTCAAATGATAAA
>CAYZXC010000089.1:0-5337 GCA_964482275.1 uncultured Eubacteriales bacterium | reverse complement strand
ACGGAAAAAGAGAGCACCACCTTGCGGTGACACTCTCTTTTTGGCGCGCCCGAAGGGACTCGAACCCCTGACCTCTTGATTCGTAGTCAAGCACTCTATCCAGCTGAGCTACGAGCGCAAATGTGGACAACGAAATAGATTATAGTGGGTTTGTTGGGAAAAGTCAAGGGCTTTTTGAAAATTTTTTAGTCTTTAAACCGGCGAGCAACTTGCGCGTGCGCCGCCACAGCGTGACCGGCACGGAGGGGAGCGCGACAAACGGTTGACGCAGGTAAATGTGCGCGATCACATCGGCGAAGCCTACGATGGTCAAAAAGTTGCCGACCAGCTTGGGTGAGAGGAACGGATAGTCCACCATGCCGTACACCACGAAGGCGACGACAAACATCACGATTGCGTTGCCCAGTCCACTGCCGCGGCGGTTGCGGTTGGCAAGCTCCAGGCTGTTTTGCAGCATCCGGATGGCGACCATACACATGATAAACAAGGCGATAAAGCCACCCTCTACCAGCAACTGCAATACCAGGTTGTGAGAGTGGGGTGCGCCGACGCCGGCGTTTTGGAGTTGTTCCCAGAAATTGCTGATACCGGGGCCGAGCCCGAACAGCGGGCTGCTGATGATGGTGCGAATGGCGACGTCCCACGCCTCGAACCGTTCGAAGATCGCAAAATCGTTGCCTCCCTGGCCGATGGATAAAAAGCGGCTCATAATAGCTTCGGGGATCAGTGAGATTGCGGCCGCCAGACACAGAGCCAACGGGGTGATCCGTTTTAGGTTGGAAACAAAGATCATGAGCAGGATGGACAGCATCGCAATATACGCACCGCGCGAGAACGAGACCGCTGCGCCGAGAATGGCGATAAACAGGAACAGGCGGGACAGCAGGGAACGGCGGGTGCGGAACTCCGAAAAGCCACAGTAGCCGATCAGCGGCAACACCATGGTCAGATATTCACCGAGAATGTTAGGGTTATTGAATGTCCCGCTGGCACGGTCATCCGCCATGTGCAGATCAACATCCATGGGAAAATAGGTGTAGAAAAACTCGTCGATAGGCAACCACAGCTGATTTGGAACGTCCATACCGAGGATGCTGATAAACAGATACTGCACGCAGGCGACAAGCCCGATGAACGCGGCGGCAACGCCTACCATAAATAGAGCGGTATGCAGACGGTGACGGTTGTATACGACCGTCGTCAACGTCAGATATCCGCAGAACATGACGGCCCACATCGCGAAGGTGGAAAGGCTGTTTAACGGGTGTGCGGAATAGGCGATCCCGATGGCGGTGTAGCCGAGATAGACGAGCAACAGCTTGCCCAGAGTGCCGATCTGTACCGTCGTGTTTCGTTGGCGGGCGTCCATCCACGCGGCAAGCAGGGATGCCACAGCCAGAACGGGGGCACAGTATTCCGGAAACACCGGTATGGCAACAAGCAGCAGGACGGCCCACATAAACGCGTGCTCGTGCCGGAACAGACGGCGCCATTCCTTGCGCATAAGCCGTCCTCTCCTTTCCTATAATTCTGTTAAGAGTATAACCAAAAATTGACTGAGGTTCAATTATTGTTACAAACTTGTTACACTTTTCTCTTTACAGCGCCCGACGGAAAATGCTACACTGTAAATGAAATGTGACGGAGGGGAGATTCTATGAAACGGTATGTGACAATCGTAGCGATCGTATGCCTCTTGCTTTCATTGTGTGCGTGCAGTGCCGATACGTCCCTGCCGTCACGCACCGGCTTTGCGCTGGATACGGTGGTGACCGTCACCTTGTACGACGCGGGTGAAGCGGATGCCGAAGATGCGCTTTCTGCGGGTTTTGCGGAGATCGAACGGTTGGAGGCACTGCTCAGCGCCACACGGGAAAACAGCGATGTGATGCGCATTAACACGGCGAACGGCCGGCCGGTGACGGTAGCAACGGAAACTGCCGAGGTAATCGCACTTGCACTGCAGTACGCCCGACTGTCCGACGGTGCGCTCGATATCACCATCCGTCCGGCATCGATGCTGTGGGATTTTACGGCACAAACGGTGCCCGACGCGGCGGCGCTACAGCAGGCTGTGGCGCTGGTGGATTACCGACAGCTTTGCGTGGAGGGGCAAACCGTGACGTTGGCGGCGGGTTCGATCGATCTCGGCGGTATCGCGAAAGGGTATATTGCGGATCAGGTAGCAGCGGTGTTGGAGGCAAAAGGCGTTCGCTCGGCGCTGATCGATCTCGGTGGCAACATCGTGGCGGTCGGCAGTAAAGAGGGTGAGCCGTTTCACATCGGCATCAAGGATCCGGCGGCACCGGATGCGCTCTGTGCGATCGTAGAGGGGCAGGATGTATCGGTCGTGACCTCCGGTATCTATGAGCGTGGCTTTGATAAGGACGGCGTGCGGTATCATCACTTGTTAGACCCCGCGACCGGCATGCCGGTGCAGAACGCGCTGGCATCCGTGACCATCGTCTGTGCACGGTCCGCGGATGCGGATGCGCTGTCCACCGCGTGCTTTGTGATGGGGGAGGAACAGGCGACGGCACTGATTGAGTCACTTGCCGACGCCGAAGCGCTGTTCGTACGGCGGGACGGAAGCGTAACGGCAACGGCAGGGCTTAATTATGTGATACCGTAGAAAAAACACGCGATGGTGTTGCTTTTCTGAAAGGAATATGGTATACTGACCAGTAGCGCCGTGTACTTTGGGGCATACGGGCTGATGGGTCCTGTGCGACGGTGGCCCGTGAACCATGTCAGGCGGGGAACCGAGCAGCATTAAGCGGATTCTATCCGTGCGCCGCAGGTAACCTGTCAACCCGTATGCCCGAAGGGACATGGCGTTTTCAAAAGGAGGCGAGAGCATGTATCAAGTATTATACCGCAAATGGCGGCCGCAGACCTTCACGGAGGTTTACGGACAGCCGGCCGTTACCACGGCACTGAAAAACGAATTGCGTTCCGGCCGTTTGGCACATGCCTATCTGTTTACCGGTTCGCGGGGAACGGGCAAGACCTCCTGTGCCAAGATCCTTGCCAAGGCCGTCAACTGTCTGCATCCGCACGATGGCGATCCCTGCAACGACTGTGATAACTGCCGCGGCATTGACGCGGGCACGATCTTAGACGTGGTGGAGATCGATGCGGCGTCCAACAACGGCGTTGACAATATCCGCGACCTGCGCGATGAGGTGAATTTCGCACCCGCGGTCGCGAAATACCGCGTTTATATCATCGACGAGGTACACATGCTGTCCGCCGGTGCGTTCAACGCACTGCTTAAAACGCTGGAGGAGCCGCCGGAGCACGCGATCTTTATTCTGGCGACCACCGAGGTTCATAAGCTGCCCGCGACGATTCTGTCGCGCTGTCAGCGGTTTGATTTCGGCAGGATTCCTGCGGCGGATATTGCGGCACGGCTGCAATACGTTGCCGAACAAGAGAAATTTACTTTAGCGAATGACGCGGCGTTGCTGATCGCACGACTTGCGGACGGCGGCCTGCGTGATGCGCTGTCACTGCTGGATCAGTGCTTGTCCCGCTCGCGGGATATCACGGCGGAGACCGTGGTGGAAGCCACCGGTATGGCGGGCCGTGAGCATCTGTTCCGTTTGGCGCAGGCGGTGCGTGAGCACGACGGCACGACCGCGTTGACGGTGTTGAACGCCTTGTATGACGGCTCTAAGGATATGGAGCGGTTATGCGTGGAAATGATCGAGTTTTACCGTAACCTGATGATCTTGAAAAGTGTGCGCAAGCCGGAGGATCTGATTGCGGTATCACCTGCTGAGATGCAGGAGTTACGACAAGAAGCGGAAGGGCTGACGCTGGGCGCGGTGTTACATATCATGGATGTGCTGCAGGGTACGCTGGATCGCTTGAAGGGCGGCGTTTCCCGCCGCGTGGAGATGGAAACCACCTTGTTGCGCTTGTGTGAGCCGCGCTTGGATACCACGCCGGAAAGCCTTTTGCGTCGCATTGAGGATCTGGAAGCCGGTATCGTGTCACAAAAACCGGTTTCCGCACCGACAGCCGCAGTCGTTTCGGCACCGGTTGAGGAACCGAAGCGGGAACCGACACCCGTACCGGCAACGGCACCCGCGGCAGAGCCGACGGCACCGGCGGACATGCAGCCGTTTGACCAGTGGGCGGAGGTGCTGGCACGCCTTGCCACGCAGTGCCCGCCGCTGTACGGTGTACTGACCGATTCACAGGCGATGACCGACGGTGAACGGCTGGTGGTGATTACCGACAACGATCTGTTTGTATCGTTGGTCAAAACCGACGGCAACAAATTCACGCTGATGAACGCCGTACAGGCGATCGCCGGCAAGCCGATGCGTATCAGCCGCGGCCGTCCGGTGAAACAGGAAGTAAAAGAAACAGAAGAAGCGTCTGATCCGTTGTCGGCGTTCTTAAAACAAAGCGCCGATGCAGGCGTCACCATTGAAGTGAAAGGATGATCCGTAATGAAAGCACGGTTACCGCAGGGCTACGGCAACGCCGGAGGCGGCAATATGCAAGCAATGCTCAAGCAGGCACAAAAGATGCAGGAGGATATGACGGCTGCTCAGGCAGATCTCGAACAGCGTGAATACAGCGCGACTGCCGGTGGCGGAATGGTAAAAGCCACCGTGGACGGTACGCATTTACTGCGTTCGATCGAGCTGCAGCCGGAGGCGGTGGATCCCGACGATACCGAAATGTTGGCGGATCTGATCGTGGCGGCCGTCAATGAAGCGGTACGCAAGGCGCAGGCAGATTCCGAAGAAACGCTCGGCAAGATCACCGGCGGTATGAAGATGCCGTTTTAAGTATGAAACGGAAAATTGTGTGGTGGATCCTGACCGTTTTGTGTGCATTGCTGATTCTGGGGCTGTCTTGCCAATCTGCATTGCAATCCAGCGGATTAAGCAATTCGCTGACACAATCCGTGCTGGAACAGGTTCCTGCTTACCAAGAGTTGTCACCGGAGGAACAGGCTGCCGTGTTTGCAAAAGTGAACAAACTGCTGCGGGAGCTCGCTCATGTCGTGACATTTACGGCGTTGGGGCTTTGTGCGTCCATGTTGGCACGCAGTTATGCGATTCGGCGTTGGATGGTGGTCGTTATTCCCGCTTGCGCGGTGTTTGCTGTATTGGATGAAAGCTTGCAACACGCGCTTAACGCAGGACGTACTTTTCAGTTTAAAGATTTACTTAAAGACTGGACAGGGAGCCTTTTGGGCATTCTGATCGTAATGTTGATCGGGTGGGTGACCAACCGCCGTACTTTAGGAGGACAGAGCAATGGCGTATCGGGTACCGGCGCTGGATAATTTAATCGAACAATGGGAACGCTTGC
>CAYZXC010000088.1:0-5338 GCA_964482275.1 uncultured Eubacteriales bacterium | reverse complement strand
TCGGAGACGAGGCTTACGGCTTCTCTACCGTATATATCAACCTCGCGATCTTAGCGGTATATACCGTCATCTTGGTGCTGTCCTCACGCAAGCTGCTGCGTCAACGCGTCGCGTACGCGGTACTGTTGCTCGCAGTAACGGCGGAAATGGCGCTTGGCGGCGGCAACACCTTTATCAAGCTCAATGCCAACGAGTATTTCACCCGCCACAGCGATTACGTGGATAACGAAACCACAGAGGCGATCCGCGCCGCGGTACAAAAAGCACAACTGCTCGGCGACGATGCAGCCGACGGTGATTTCTACCGTCTGGAATTTTTGCCCCGCCGTACCTGCGTAGATACCGCCCTGTTCCACTACCGCGGTCTGACCTCCTTTTCCTCCAGCAACTATTACGATACCACCCGCCTGCTCGGCGGTCTCGGCTACGCCATCAACGGCGTCAACAGCCACCTGTATAAATCCTTCCAGCCGTTCACCGACTCGCTGCTCGGTATTCGCTACGTGGTCCTCGGCGAGGGAGAATCCGCCCCCGCTCCCCTCAAATATGTTGAGACCGTCACGGTGGGAGAAACCTCCTACAGCGTTTACGTGAACCCCCATGCGCTCGGTGTCGGCTATCTGGCAGATGAGGATATCAAGGACTACGGCTATACCCGCTATGATCCGTTCTATTCGCAAAACGCCCTGTTCTCGTCCCTCACCGGCAACTACTCCTCTCTGTTCACGATGTACCCCATCGAGTCGGATGATTTCTCCACCGGCGTTACCACCGGCACCCAGTCCGGTTTCCGCATCCACACGGATGAAACCAACAACACCGCGTATTTCTCGGTCACCGTACAGGAATCCGCTCCGCTCTTCCTGTACGCGGATTGCAGCGCCGCCGACAGTCTCACCATTGATCTGGGCGATCAGCACTGGTCGGTCACCCCGCACGAGCCATACATCATCAACGCGGGCGTGGTGGAGGCCGGCACCGTCGTCAAGCTCACGGTCGTATCGGATACCAGCTGCAGCGGTAACTTCTATGTCGCCAAGCTGAATACCGACACCTACTCGACCGGCATGGCAGCCCTCGCTTCGAATCAACTGGTCGTCGATCAGCTCGGCGACAGCCGCTTGTCCGGCACGATCACCGCCTCGAAGGACGGCGTTCTGATGACGTCGATCCCGTACGACAGCGGTTGGTCGGTCACCGTGGACGGCGCAGAGGTCGAAGCGTTCTCGGTTGCAGACGGTTTCTTAGGAGTAGATCTTGCAGCCGGCACGCACACCGTCACCTTCACCTATCGGCCGAAGGGCCTTCTGGTAGGTATGGTCATCAGCGCCGTCAGCTTGATCACGCTGATCGTGCTGCTCATCGCCCTGCGCGTCAAAAAGCGGCCCTCCTACCGCGATTCACTGGATTATGAAAACGCACAACCCATCCAAAAGGGGTTCTCGGTCAAGGATGAGCCGATCGCCGATCTGCCTCCGCTCCCCGACACCCTAAAGGAACTCACCGACGAACCTGAACAGGCTTGACCGTTGATTGATTTTTGCGTTGTAAAAAGCGGTTGGGTGGCGATACGCCACCCAACCGCTTACTTTCTTCCCCACTATTGAAAAGAAAGCAGGCATCAAATTGCCTGCTTTCTTCAATCTTCTTCCTGTCTGCGGATAACGCGCCAGCACAGCTGACGTAAGTCCTCCAGCGTGGATATCGTTCCCGCCTCGCCGCGGAAGATCGCCGCACCGCGCAAGCAGTGCCACCCGCTCGCCCTTGAGCGATGCCGCCAGCTCGATCTGTCGGCACAGCACCTCCATACGCTTGGCGACCGGCGGTTCGGGCAACCGCACCCCATGCGTGAGATACGCCTCCACCGCTTGGAACACCCACGGTGCGCCCAGTGCGCCGCGCCCGATCATGACCAGATCACAACCGGTGTGCTCGTATAACCGCGCCGCCGATTCCGGCGAATTCACATCACCGTTACCGATCACCGGTACCGATACCGCTTGCTTGACCGCGCGGATGATATCCCAGTCCACCGGCGGCGCATACATCTGATCGCGCGTGCGCCCGTGTACCGTGATCGCCGAAGCACCCCCGCTCTCGCACGCCTGTGCGACTTCGACTGCATTGACCTCGTCTTTGGCATATCCCTTACGGATCTTGACCGTGACCGGCACGTCCACCGCCGCGGTCACCGCTTTGACGATGCGCCGACACAGCTCCGGCTCACGCATCAAGGCACTGCCGCAATGGTTGCCCGCGATCTTCGGTGCGGGACACCCCATGTTGATATCCAGCCAATCCGGCTGCTGCGCCATCGCCAGCCGCGCGGCCTTGGCGATCGTGTCGGGATCGTCACCGAACAACTGGATCGCCGCGGGACGTTCCCGCTCATCCAGCTTCATCAGTTCACGGCTTTTTTGATCGCCGTAGGTCAGCGCCTTGGCACTCACCATCTCGGACACCGTAAACGCTGCGCCGTATTCCCGACAAATGCGCCGGAACGCCGGATCCGCCACCCCCGCCATCGGCGCAAGCGCCGCACGACCGGTGATCTCTACCGAACCGATAACCATACTCACTCTTCCTCGTCCGGCACGTATTCCAAAATGTCGCCCGGCTGACAGTTAAGCGCCTTACAGATCGCATCCAGCGTGGAAAACCGCACAGCCCTCGCCTTGTTGTTCTTTAAAACGGATAGATTGGCAAGCGTCACGCCGACTTTATCCGATAATTCCGTCAGCCCCATTTTTCGACGCGCCATCATCACATCCAGATTGATCAATATCGCCATCGTCTGTTCCCCCTCCTGCCGGCGTTAAATGGTCATGTCGTTTTCTTCCTTGTAGGCGGTCGCCTGTGCAAACAGCTCGGCAAACACGAACAGGATCAATCCGATAAACGCAAACATGATCATTAAAAACGCCATCAGGAATCGAAACACTTCCAGGAAGATCACAAACAGCAGCCAGATCCCCGCCAAAATCAAGCACTCTGTACCTAAGCGGCGCAAACGGCACACCATATCCGCACAAAATGGTTTACCGACGTTCACGTTGCGGATGATTCCGCGGCATTGCCACAGCACCAGCTCCGCAAACACACCGGTCACGTACAAAAAGATCAGATAGTGGGTGTATAGGGTGCTGCCGGGCTCCTGACTGGTCAAGATCTCCGTGATCCACGGCAGACCGATCATCAACAGCACGTCAAACACCATCAGAAACCATGTCGCACCTTCCATAAAGCGGCTCAACTTGTGGGCATTTTTCATGATACATCCTACCTCTCATACACATCAGTACGAGTTCAGTTTATCACATCCGCCGGACGAGGTCAACTCAAATATTCGGTGATTCCGTTCGCCACGCCAAGCGCAAACAGCTGCGGTGAATTTGCCATCAGCGCCGCGTCCCCCGGATTGGTGATGAAGCCCAGCTCCACCAGCACCGCGGGCATACGAGTGCGCCGCAGTACGTATAAATTGGTGCGCTGCGTCACGCCGCGGTTGGGAAGTCCCGTCGTGTCCTCCAACTCATCCAGAATGTCCTCGGCGAGCTCCGCCGCCGCAGAATTCAAGTTAAACACGAGCGCTTCCGACCCCGATGCACCGGCAAGCTCAGAGGCGTTTGCATGCAGACTGATAAAGTAATCCGCCCCCCAGTCGTTTGCCTCGTTGACACGCTGTGCAAGCGATGTCGCGTTGGAAGTGCCGAGCTGCGTATCCGCCGTCGGACGGGACAGCCGTACGTCGTACCCTTCGGCGCGGAGAATTTCCGCCAATTCCACGCCGATACGGAATACCAGATCCTGTTCGCGATAGCCGTTCCCCTCCGACCCCGCGTTGGGGTTTTGCGGGTTATGTCCTTGGTCTATGTAGATTTTCGTCGCCATTGTCACCACTCCTTTCTTTTATCCTATGCACGGTGCCTGTCCGCTGCCCTAAACGCTTGCTAAAATTTTGAAAGTTTTATATACCATAAGGGAGCTGAACCCCACGACGCCTATGGGCGAAGCAGTTTTCGCCTGTCGGCTTTTTGTCCGGATAACAAACAATTTTTTCACCATACGGCAAGTATGCCGAAAAAATTTGCGGCAATACGGGCAAGAAAACGCGGCGAAAACCATTGTGAGTTCGACTCTCTTATGGTATACTGATGATGTGAGATTTTTTGACAGCTGAAACGATTCATAGATGAGGGAGGGGTGAGGCTATGACTGCCGATCTATACAACGCTTTTTTGGATGGTGACGAGTATGCTTTTGAAGAACTTGTGCGCACATATCGCCATCCGCTTACCGCGTTTTTACAGCGTTTCGTATCGGATTACGATACCGCCGAGGATCTGGCGGCGGATGTTTTCGTGATCGTGTTGGAGCAAAAAAAGTATCGCCCGAAGGGTAGCTTTCGGGCGTGGCTATTCGCCATCGCCCGTCATAAGGCGATCGACTACATTCGCAAGCATCGCAAGCTGTTGCCTTTGGAAAGTGCAGAAAATGTGTCTAACGGACAAGACGAACCCGAAAAGCTCTTGCTCGCCCGTGAACGGCGAACCGCTGCCCGTGAAGCGATCGGTCGCCTAAAAGACGACCGTCGTATGGCACTGCTCCTCACCTCACAAGAGGGTCTATCTTACGAAGAAGCGGCTGCCGTTATGCACAAGACACCTATGCAAATCCGCAACCTCTGTTACCGTGGGCGTCAACAGTTGCGAAGCTCCGCAAAGGAGGTGTTCGACCGTGAAGACTGACCGCCAATTTTATGAAACTGTCCTAAAAAAGCAAAAGCAATACCGCGCTGATCGGCGTCGACGGCAGCGCGCTGCCGTCGCACTGTCTATGTTATCGGTTGGCGTGCTGTGCGTAGCCGTTGTTGTGATAAGCCTGATTCCTAACACCTTTACCAATTTGCCGACAATGCACACCACAACGACCGGTGGTATCGATCTGCTCGGCGGTACCAGTGATATCCACAAATTCCCCGGCGTGATCGGCATCGGCGGTGCGGATCCGTTTCGCAACAATCCGTTTGGAGATTCTCTTTCCATCAGCAGTTCTTTCTCTGATTTAGTGCCGGAGGATCTTTTTAATGCGTGGTTGGCTACCTTCTCACACGCGGGCGGAACCCGTCACGAGTATGAGTACAATTTATATAATCTGATCCATGAGCTGGAAATCCCACGTGCCGAAGTGGAGCGCGTATGCGCGAAACACCGTCAAAACTGGGAATATGATCTACTCACACCCGAACAGATCGAGGTATTGTACACCTACAGCAAGGATCAAGCCTACCGGTATTTTGCACTGGATACCACGGTCATCATTGGCAATTCCTTTTATG
>CAYZXC010000087.1:0-5381 GCA_964482275.1 uncultured Eubacteriales bacterium | reverse complement strand
GGATCCACCGGAAGCAAACCCATAGGATACCCGTGATACGGGGATCAGGGTCATGCCGTCAGCCAACGTCATCGGCTCACCGATAACCGTGTTGACGTCCACCATTTCTTTGATCTTGTCAATCGACAGTCCCATCAGATTCTGCACCTTGTTTTCCATATTGGGAAACCTCCTTTTGACGTTTGGTAATCATGAGAGAACGGAAAAATGTCCAAATAGCCAGTATCAATATGCGAAGCGGGACGACGTGGATGCTGACATCCGCAACCGCCCGCCCTTGTTCAGCAAGAAAATCCGGCGTAACGGTGATCTCACGCTTTTTGATGCGGAGTACGGTCTGCTGCAACGCCGTGACCGCGGGATACAAGACGGCACATACCTTGCCGGTGTTTTCAGCGGTTTGCGCCGCGTCGGAGCCGGCAATATACAACCGGAGACACAGCTTGTCCACCGTGATCGCCGCGAGAAGGCGGCGCGCCGTTCCGGCGGCTAATTTGCTGAGTTGCTTAAACAGATCAAGCGTTGCGCCCACGCCGTCGCGCTTAAAACGATCCGCAACGGCGCGCAGCGGCGACACCTTCGTTTTTTCGGCAGCGGCAGGCGACGTCTTTTTTTCCTTATCCGCCGAATCATAACGAAACGCGGGAATTCCCCACACGCGCACACACAAACGGAGTTCCTCGCGGAAGGTAAGCCGCGCATACACCGGCACGATCAGCAAGGCTAACAGCAGAAGCAGGATACCGAGTGCACAGTACCCGATGATCTCCCACACGACGATCACTCCTCGTTTTCGGTCGGTTCAGCTTGTTCGATGACCTCTTCCAGTGTGGTCTCCACCATTCGCGCTTGCTCTTCCTTTTGCGGAAGCGGCGGCAGTTCGTCCAATTTGGACACGCCGAAGCTGCGCAAAAACACGGGAGTCGTACCATACAGAAGCGGTTTGCCGGGCAGCTCCAGTCTGCCGCGCTCTTCAATGAGGTTTTTCTGCATAAGGCCTTGAATAACGGCACTGCAATCGACACCGCGCACCTGCTCTACGAACGCCTTGGTAACCGGTTGATTGTACGCAATGATCGCCAGCACCTCCATGGCCGCCTGTGACAACGGCGTGTTGCGGCGAATATCCAGTGCACGGCGGATCAGATCGCCGTATTCCTTGCGCGTACACAACTGATACTGCTCGTCCAACCGCACCATGCAAATACCCCCGGAACGGGTGTTGATCTCGCTCATCAAGTCACCGGCAAGGCGGTGCACCGTTTCGACATCGATCTCCAACAGCTCCGCCAACCGATCCGCACCAAGCGGTTCACCGTGTGCAAAGAGTATCGCCTCGATCGAGGCTTTATATTCTTTAATCTCCATCGTTTGTATCTCCCTTGCCGTTGATAAGCGTCACTTTCTGCCGTTTGCCCTCACCGTCCACCAAGATACGCTTGCCCTTGATGAGCTCCAGCACCGCCAAGAAGGTGGCAACGAGCTCGGACTTGTTGCGCGCCGAGTCGTACAGCGAATGATACGATACCGACTTACCGACGCGCAAACGGCGCAGCACGAAAACGATCTTTGAGGACACCGAGACGATCTTCTTGGCAACGATCGAATGAAACGCTTGCGGAGAAGGCGGTAATTTACGCTGTCCTCTGCCGGCAGCAGCAAAATACGCTTCCAGCAACACCGACGCGGGATGCGTACGGCGATAAGTATAATCAGGCTCCACCTCGGCGGGCTCGCGCACGAACAGCTCGCCGCCGATGTACAGCGGCTGCATACGCCGTGCCGCCTCTTGGCACAGCTGATACTCGATCAGCTCACCGGACAGCTGCTGACGAAGATCGTCACCCTCCTCATGCTTCGGGAGCAACATGGCGGACTTGATCTGCACCAAACGTGCCGCCATGTCCAAAAACTCCGTGGCGACCTCCATATCGAGATCCTGCATGGTCTGAATGGTGCTAAGATATTGCTCCAGCAGCTCATGGATCGGGATATCGTAAATATTCAGTTTGTTCTTCTGCACCAGATATAGAAGCAGGTCGAGCGGCCCTTCAAAATCCGGTAGCTTATACGAGATCTCCATTTAGAAACCACAAACTTTCAAGAGTATTTGGTACACCCGTTTCGACAAAAAGTTGATCGGCGTGCTTAACGCACCGGTTGCCAGTAACACAATGAGGATCAAACGAATCTGCTGTTCATGCTGCGCCATCCAAAACGCCCACCGTGACGGCAAGAATGCGCTGAAAATGCGCGAGCCGTCCAGCGGCGGGATCGGCAACAGATTAAATACCGCAAGCCCGATATTGATCGGGACAACGATGTTCACCAGTGTCGCGCCGATCATCAGCACCGCGCCCGACGTTACCGGCAACAGTTTTAACACGCGGAACAGCAACAACACGACGCTTGCCATCAGTAAGTTTGAAACCGGGCCCGCCAGTGCCACAAGCGCCATATCGCGCCGCGGGTTGCGGAAATTGCGGGGGTTGATCGGCACGGGCTTCGCGTAGCCGAAACCGAACAGGACGAGCATCATCGTACCCCACAGATCCAGATGGGCAAACGGATTAAACGTCAACCGCCCGTGCCAACGCGGCGTATCGTCGCCAAGCTTGGTCGCGACAAACGCGTGCGCCAGTTCATGCACCGGAAGCATAACCAAAACGAGGAGAACGTAGCTTACCAACAAGATCAGCAATTCAAACCACTCAAGATCGCCGTTGATGATATCCAAAAGCACAAGGTATTCCTCCCCATTTACAAACTTATACAAAATATAGTATAGCGTATAACCCTATAAAA
The DNA here is from genome assembly GCA_964482275.1 of uncultured Eubacteriales bacterium. Taxonomy (GTDB): domain Bacteria; phylum Bacillota; class Clostridia; order Oscillospirales; family Acutalibacteraceae; genus RGIG3009. Next base: position 2,576 of record CAYZXC010000087.1, on the reverse strand, counting down.
TACAAGAATAAAAAACACGCTCACCGCAGATTTTAGAATTTTTTTACAAGTTGGAAAAAAAGACTTGCATTTTGAGAAAAAATCTGCTAAGATACTGCTGTTGCTTTATCAAAGGAGGTGCAGAACATGGCTAAATGTGATTTCTGCGGCAAAAGTGTTACTTTCGGTATTCAGGTTTCCCACTCGCATCGTCGCTCGAACCGCACTTGGAAACCCAACATCAAACGCGTCAAGGCTGTTGTAGACGGCTCGCCCAAAAAGGTTTACGCCTGCACCCGTTGCCTGCGTTCGGGTAAGGTTACCCGCGCGGTCTGATCCGAAAACGCAAAACGTGAGAAAAACTCCTGCTGAACTTTTCAGCGGGAGATTTTTTTACCCTCTTGTAATCGTTTTGCTTTGCGTCTATAATACACAGTAGAGACTTTTTGAAAAGAGGCATTCGTATATGAACATTTGGCACGACATTTCCGACAAGCGCATCCAACCGGAAAATTTCACCGCCGTTATCGAAATTCCCAAGGGCGGCAAAAACAAATATGAAATGGATAAGGAGACCGGCTTACTGTGCTTGGACCGTGTGCTGTACACTGCTACGCACTATCCGGCAAACTACGGATTCATCCCCCGCACCTTCGCGGACGACGGCGACCCGTTGGACGTGCTTGTCATGTGTCAGGAATCCATCGTACCGATGACGTTGGTGCAGTGCTATCCGATCGGCGTTGTCAAGATGGTTGACGGTGAGGATATCGACGAAAAGATCATCGCCGTTCCGTTCCGCGATCCATCCCTCTCTTGCTACAAGGATATCAGTGAACTGCCCAAGCACACCTTTGACGAGATCCAACACTTCTTTACGGTATACAAATCGTTAGAAGGAAAGAACACGGCCGTTAAAGAAGTATTGGGCAGAGAGGACGCGATCGTCATTATCAAGCACTGCATTGAGGAATACCGGCATTGCTACTGCGGACAACGCTGAAAGGAAGTCTCGGAATGTTAACGAACAAGTACGGCAAAGAAAATCTGACCATGCTCACCGACTTTTACGAGCTGACGATGGCCAACGGCTTTTTCGAGAACGGCCGCGGTGAACAGATCACGTATTTTGATATGTTTTACCGCAAGGTGCCGGACGGCGGCGGTGTCGCGATCATGGCGGGTTTGGAGCAGGTGATCCAATATCTGAAAAACCTGTCTTTCTCCGCCGAGGACATCGAATATCTGCGCAGTAAGAACCTATTCAGTGAGCCCTTTTTGGAGTATCTCGCGAATTTCAAATTCTGCTGTGATGTGTGGGCAATTCCTGAAGGCACGCCCATTTTCCCTTACGAGCCGCTCGTGACCGTACGCGGTCCGGCGATCCAGGCACAGTTTGTGGAAACGATGATCCTGCTTGCGATCAATCATCAATCGCTGATCGCAACCAAGACCAACCGCATCGTGCGCGCCGCGAACGGCCGTGCCGTAATGGAATTCGGCTCCCGCCGCGCACAGGGCTTTAACGGTGCGGTATACGGCGCGCGTGCCGCGTATATCGGCGGCTGCATCGGCACCGCCTGTGCGATCGCCGACCGCGAATTCGGCATCCCCGCGCTCGGCACGATGGCGCACAGCTGGGTACAGTTATTTGACAGTGAATACGAGGCGTTCAAGGCTTACGCACAGGTATATCCGCAATCCTGCACCTTGTTGGTGGACACCTATAACGTGCTGAAATCCGGTATTCCCAACGCGATTCGCGTGTTCAACGAGGTACTGGTGCCCAACGGCTACCGTCCCAAGGGTATCCGTTTGGATTCCGGCGACATCACCTACCTCAGCAAGAAGGCACGAAAGATGCTGGACGATGCCGGTTTTACGGATTGCCAGATCTGCGCGTCCAACTCGCTGGATGAATACATCATCCGCGATATGATCCTGCAGGGGGCGTGCGTGGACAGCTTCGGTGTGGGTGAACGGCTGATAACCGCCTCCAGCGACCCCGTGTTCGGCGGCGTGTACAAGCTTGCCGCCGTGGAAAAAGACGGCGTGATCACGCCGCGTATCAAGGTCAGCGAGAACGTTGCGAAGATTACCAATCCGGGTTTCAAAAAGGTGTGGCGGTTGTACGACCGCGATTCGGGTAAGGCGATCGCGGACGTCATCACCATGCACGACGAGATCATTGACGACACCAAGCCGTACGAGATCTTCGATCCCGAACATATCTGGAAACGCAAAACGATCGAAAACTTCATCGCCAAGCCGTTGCAGGAGCAGATCTTCCGTGCCGGTGAATGTGTATACACCTCGCCGTCGGTTCAGGATATCCGCGAATACTGCCGTCGCCAGATGAGCACTGTCTGGGACGAGGTGTTGCGCTTTGAAAACCCCCACCGGTACTACGTTGACTTATCACAGGCGCTGTGGGATGAAAAGCACAAACTTCTTTCTCAGCACGGACGGTAAATTAAATTAAAAGCAACCTTTTTCTTGACAACACCCGATTCTGTATGATATAGTGGTTGAGCATTCCAAATTGCTGGTGTAGCTCAGCCGGTAGAGCAGCTGATTTGTAATCAGCAGGTCGGGGG
>CAYZXC010000086.1:0-5624 GCA_964482275.1 uncultured Eubacteriales bacterium | reverse complement strand
ACGGTATATTGCAGAAACATCTAAAATTTTTATTTGGAGGAAACTGCAATGAAATTATTATTTGAACAAATGGGTCGCACTTATCGTGAGGAAAACGGTTAACCGCAAACGAAAACGCGGCAACCTGCACGCGCCGAGAGTGGGTGTCGTTGGTTTTCAATCGAACGTGACCCGCGATTTCCCGTCCACAGCAAAGAGTTATCAAAAAGTTTGTATATTGATTTTCCGCTTCTTTGGGATTATAATGCAACTATCGCTTAAAATTGCGAAAGAGGTGTGTACGGTATGAATCAACAGATCGGTGCAGCGCTTCCCTTCGGCCTGTTCGAAAAGAAAATTCCGGAAAAAGCCAACATCCTGCGCAACGCGTTCGGCAGGACGGAAGCGTTACTGCGTTACTGTGCGCAAAACATCACGTTTGCCGAGCTTCGGACGGTGAGGAAGCACTCCGATCCCCATGGTGTTGCCAACGCCGTACAGCGGCTTCATTCCCACGGTATCACCGCGACCATACACGGGACGTTGGATAACGCAGACGAGTTCTTTGCGCCGTACCGTGAGCTGCTTTGCCTCGATCTTCAGCCATCGTATAACATTACGGTGCATCCGGTTTCCGATCTTGAAAAAACGGTGGAATTGCTGCGTGCTATTTGCGATCGCATCGACGAGAAGGGCTATCCGTTTTTCATCACGCTCGAAAACCAGCGAATTACGGACAATAAACCGTTTGGCTTGTGTGAGGAGATCGCCGCGGTCGTTGATAAAGTTCAGTCACCGCATTTAGGGATATGCTTTGATTTCGGACATCAGCTTTCCAACGAGCGCAAGGGAATGTCTGACCCTGTCAGCGGGCGTTTCCTGTCGCGTGTTCGCCATACGCACATTCACAGCTTTTACGAGGGACGGACGCATTTCCCGTTAGATTGTGGCGAAGCCGCTTTGGAGGAAAATCTCACCGCGCTTTTGGAAAACAGGTTTGACGGCGTGCTGTCTCTGGAGCTGTCCCCTGATCGCTACTGCGATACGTTCGACGTTAAAACAACGCTTGATCATTCCATTTCCGTTCTGAAAACAGCCGCCGCACAGGTCGGCAGCAAGCACCGAGCACAAGCCTTTTACCGAAACGATTATTTGAGCACCTTGCAAAATATGAAATCACGCTTTGATGCAGCAGACAACTGTATCGGATTGGTAGGCCCGTCCGGTTACGTTATGAAATTCGGGCACACCCGTATCGCGGTGGATATTGCACCCGGCATTTTATCGCTCGGCGAAGCGGAACAAAGCTTTTTGACAAACTGGATAAGAGACTTTGACGCGTATATTCTCACACACGCGCACCGCGATCATTATGACGCCTCCTTCTTCTCGACTCTGCCGGCGACGCTCACCAAATTCGTACCGGATTTTATGGCACTTGAGGGGGCGGGTATCGTCAAAACGAGCCACAATATGAAGGTTAACCTGGGCGGGCCGAGGATCCAATTCTTTAAGAGTGGGCATAAGCTGGGCACAGCGGGCGTTCCGGAATACGGCTTTTTCGTGTGGTACCGGGACGAAACCTTTATCTTCCCCTGCGACGTGCGTGACTACGACCACGCCTACCCCACCTTCCACGACGTGCGAATGGTATTCGCGCATCTGTGGCTCGGCAAGGCGATGGCGTTGAATGGTTATGACAACCCTTACATCGACCGCTTTTGCCGATTTGCAGACCAATTTCACGCAAAGGAATGCTATATCGCGCACTTAGACGATATACATAGAACTATTCGGGATATGTGGTCGGACACCCACGTAAGAACGGTATGTGAGCAGCTTCCAAACGCAAAGCCGCTGAAGGTCGGTGACCTGCTGGAATTTGTGATCGCTGCGAAATAAATTGACATTCCCCCTCATCATGAGTATACTGTATTACACAGTTTACAAAGTGAGGTTCAATATCGAATGATTTGCCAAAACATTTTAGAGGCGATGGGCAACACGCCTATCATCCGACTGAATCATATGACCGGACCGGACGACGCCGAGGTATTGGTCAAGTTTGAGGGGCTCAACGTGGGCGGCTCCATCAAAACGCGCACTGCGTATAATATGATCTGTGACGCCGAACGACGTGGTCTCATCAGCAAAGATACCATCATCGTGGAACCCACCAGCGGCAATCAAGGTATCGGCTTGGCCTTGGTCGGTGCCGTGCGCGGTTACAAGGTGAAGATCATTATGCCGGATTCCGTCAGCGAGGAACGGCGGTTGCTTGTCCGTCAGTACGGTGCCGAGGTCGTTCTGGTACACGACGCGGGCAACATTGGACTGTGCATTGAGGAATGCTTGCAGCTCGCTTTGAAAATGAAAGCCGAGGATCCGAACGTTTTTGTTCCGCAACAGTTTGAAAATCCGGCAAACCCTGCTATTCAGCGCACCGCTACCGCCAAAGAGATACTTGAGCAAGTGGACGGCGATATCCACGGTTTCTGCTCCGGCATCGGAACAGGCGGTACCATCACCGGTATCGGCGAGGTGCTGAAGGCCGCCAACCCCACGATGACGATCTGGGCGGTAGAACCGGAAAACGCCGCGATTCTGTCGGGCGGTTCGATCGGCACGCACGTTCAGATGGGCATCGGCGACGGCATCATCCCCGCCATACTGAACCAAAAAATCTATGACGACGTGTGCATCGTCAGGGATGAAGAAGCACTGCAAGCGTCGAAGGATCTTGCCGCAAAGGAAGGAATTTTGTGCGGGATCTCCAGCGGCACCAACGTGGCGGCTGCCATCCGTCTTGCCAAACGGTTGGGCAAAGGGAAACGGGTCGTGACCGTTCTTCCCGACACCGCCGAACGGTATTTTTCCACCCCGCTGTTTGAATAGTTTAAAAGGCCGAAAGCGAACGCTTTCGGCCTTTTTTCGCCTTGCTTTTCGGCACATGCCGTGATAAAATGATAGGCAATTTCTTTAAGCACTCAAACCCGATTTATTTTGGGATGATTTGGGGTGCGGCAGAAGAAGCAAAGCTAACGCCTTGCGATGATAACAAACCACAAAGCGCCGAAAATCCGCCGTTTTAGGCGGGCTCAAATGCGTCAGTTGTGGTTAACGGAGTCTGAGATATGAAACAACGATCCAAACGCTATTTTATCAATCTGATCGCCTCGTCGTGTTGGTTCGGCGCGATCACCGGCGTGCTGACCGCCGTCGTCATCACCGTCTATAAGGTATGTACCGGTTTTGTTATCTCGGCATCCGAAACCGGATACACCTATTTGCGGGACCATTTATACTGGCTTCCCGTCGTGATATTCGGGTTGTTCGGCATCGCGTCACTGTTCGCGTATTGTTACCGAAAGCTTCCCGATCTTCGCGGCGGCGGCATCCCGACCTCAATTGGCATCGTAAGAGGGATCCTCTCCTTTCACTGGCTTAAAAACCTGATCGGCACATTCTTCCTGTCCCTCGCCTCGTTCCTGATCGGCGTACCGCTGGGCAATGAGGGGCCATCGGTGCAGATGGGAACCGCAATCGGCAGAGGGACGGTGTTTTCCTTTGCCAAAAAGCATCGTGCCTGGGATCGCTATGCCATGACAGGCGGCGCTTGCGCGGGTTTCTCGGTGGCGACCGGCGCCCCCATTTCGGGTGTTCTGTTTGCCATTGAGGAGGCGCACCAGCGGATATCACCGATGATCCTGCTGATATCCGCCTTCTCGGTTGTGTTCGCCCGTATCACGATGGAAATTATTGCACCGCTGTGCGGTATCAGTGTTTCCCTTTTCCCACAGCTGCAGTTGCCCGTTCTGTCCATTCGGGATATCTGGCTTCCGCTGACCGTAGGTGTGACTGTCGGCCTGTTTTCAGTGCTGTTCTTAAAATATTTCCGCTTGCTCAACACCCTATTCCAGAAGACCTTGAAAAAGATGCACAGCACGCCAAAGATCTTCATCGTTTTTCTGTTGACGCTGGGGCTTGGACTTTTCTCCTTTTCGTTCATATCCACCGGCCACGATCTCATCGTTTCATTATTGGACGGCGAGATCGCCCTGTATATGCTGGTTCTGATCCTGATCGTGCGCACGACACTCACGCTCAGTGCCAATACGAACGGCATTACCGGTGGCGTGTTCGTACCGATACTGGCACTCGGCGCGCTCGTATCCGCTATCCTTGGCAAAACCATCGAGCTGGTTTTCGGGCTATCGGCAGAGCAGTATGCGATCGTGCTCGTTTTAGGCATCACCGCCTGCATTGCCGGTATGATGAAGATGCCGTTAACCGCCATCATGTTTTCGATAGAAGCCTTATCCTGCTATGATAACATTCTGCCGGTCATTACCGTTGCCGCCACGGCGTTTGCCATCACCGAGATCTTTGGTGTCAGTTCCATCAACGAGAATGTGTTGGAACACAAGATCAAACGGCTCAACGAATCCAAGACCGCCGAGGTGTTTGACACCTTTGTGACGGTACAGGACGGCGCCTTTGCTGTCGGCAAGCAGATCCGCGATATATTCTGGCCCGCCAACCTGTTTGTGCTGTCGGTACAGCACGACCCCAACCGCAACGCACAGGTGGATGAACACGGCGAAAAGATCATTCACGAGGGGGATATTCTCCACGTGCGCTACTCCACCTTTGACGAGTCGCAGACCAAAGCAGAGCTGACCGCTATCGTCGGCGATCAAAGCTACGCCGAAACAAAGGCAGATATCATATAAGAACAAGCCCTCCGCCGATCGGCGGAGGGCTTACTCGTTATAGCGCATAAAACAGAACGGCGACGGCTTGCAGGATACTGCCGAGCACCACAAACCCGTGGAATACGGTGTGGAAGATCGGCTTTTTGCTTCCCACACCGTACAGCACCGCTCCGACGGTATAGGCAACACCGCCGGCAAGCAACCACAAAAATCCGGCGATCCCCAGTGCCGTTACGGTATCCTTAAGAATAAAGATCACGCACCAACCAAGGCCGATGTAGCACGTCATAGACAACACGTGATACCGATGGTGGTCAATGGCGGTAAATACCACAGCCAACGCGGTGAGTGCCCATTCCGCCCCAAACACCACCCACGCCGCGATCGGAGCGATCGGACGGATCGCACAGAGCAAAATCGGCGTGTAGGTGCCAACGATCAAAAAGTAGATGGTGCAGTGGTCAATGACCTGCATCACCTTTTTGCCCATCGTATGTGTCAGCCCGTGATACACACTGGATACGGTATATAAGCAGATCAGTGACGCGCCGTAGATACTGCCGCTCACAACGCCCCAAGCATTACGGCGAACGGCTGATAACAGCACCGCCGCCAACAGGATCACGACCCCTAATCCGCCGCCCACAATATGGGTGACCATGTTGGCGATCTCCTGTCCGCGTGTATAATCCGGCAAGCGCCGTGCTTTGAGTGGTGTGCGCATACTGTATTCCCCCGCTTTAAGTTTTGGAATGTTCTCAGTATATCCCCCGCACCGCCAAAAACACAACCTACTGCCTTGATCGGTCACTCTACTCTGTTTTTTTCATCAGTAGAGTGTACTCTACCGACAAAAAAGCTCCCGCCGTACACTCTGGACTGCTCCCAGTAAAATAGACACGGAAATAAAAGCCCTGTCGTAGGATATTG
>CAYZXC010000085.1:0-5642 GCA_964482275.1 uncultured Eubacteriales bacterium | reverse complement strand
CGCCTTGTACAAGGCACTGCAGGCATCCGGTATGCACCTGCAGAATTACGGCACGGTGTTTGCCACCATTGCCGACAAGGACAAACAAGAGGCACTGCCGCTGATCCGCCGTTTCTATAACCTCGGCTTTAATATTGCCGCCACGCAGGGCACTGCCGATTTCCTCAAAGAAAACGGTATCCGCACCCACGTGCTGCAAAAGATCAGCGACGGCAGTGATGAGATTCCGGAGGCGATCCGCCAGGGCCACATCGCATACGTTATCAACACGCGCGATATCGGCTCGATGGGTCAGGCGAGCGACGGTTATGAGATCCGCCGCTACGCGACCGATAATAACGTGACCATCTTTACCGCGCTGGATACGGTGCGCGTACTGTTGGATGTTCTGGAAGAAACCACTTTAACGATCTCCACGATCGATGCCTAAGGAGTCAAGATGAAACAGGGTATTTTTACCATTCTGAAAAATGAGGCACTTACCGACACGGTGTACCGTATGGTGCTGAAAGGGGATACCGACGCGATCACCGGTCCCGGCCAGTTTGTGAACATCAAGCTGGACGGCCTGTATCTGCGCCGCCCCATCTCCGTGTGCGACTGTGTCGACGGCGAGCTGACGCTTGTGTACAAGGTGGTCGGCAAGGGCACCGAGCAGATGAGTACGATGAAAAGCGGCGAACAGCTGGACGTGCTCACAGGCCTCGGCAACGGCTACGATACCGCATCAGCGGGCGAGCACGCGTTGCTGCTCGGCGGCGGTGTCGGCGTTCCGCCTCTGTATATGCTTGCAAAAGAGCTGGTCAGACAGGGCAAAACGGTTTCGGTGGTGTTAGGCTTTAACACCGCGAGTGAGGTCTTTTACGAGCAGGAATTCAAAGCACTCGGCGCCGCTGTCACGGTCACGACCGTCGACGGCTCGTACGGTGTCAAGGGCTTCGTTACCGATGCCCTGCCCGCTTCATACGACTGTTTCTTTACCTGCGGCCCCGAACCGATGCTCAAAGCGGTGTATAAGAACACCGCCACCGAGGGTCAGTTCAGCTTTGAGGAGCGTATGGGTTGCGGCTTCGGCGCGTGTATGGGCTGTTCCTGCAAAACCGTGACCGGCTATAAGCGCATCTGCAAGGATGGGCCGGTGCTCAAAAAGGAGGAGATCTTATGGGACGCTTAACCGTCGACCTCTGCGGGGTTGAACTGGACAATCCCATTATCCCCGCCAGCGGCACCTTCGGGTACGGCTACGAATTTGCGGAGCTGTACGATATCGATCTGTTAGGCTCGTTCTCGTTCAAGGGAACGACCAAGGAACCGCGTTTCGGCAATCCCACGCCGCGTATTGCGGAATGCCCGATGGGAATGATCAACGCGGTCGGTCTGCAAAATCCCGGTGTGGATAAAGTCATCAGTGAGGAACTGCCGAAAATGCGTCAGCATTTTCACAAAAAGGTAATGGCGAATGTCAGCGGCTTTTCGGTGGAGGATTACGCGTATACCTGCGAACGGCTGAACGGGGAAGCGGATATCGGTTGGTTTGAAGTCAACGTCAGCTGCCCCAACGTTCACGGCGGCGGTATGAGCTTCGGCACCTCGCCGGAGGCGGCTGCCGAGGTTACGGCGGCGGTTCGCAAGGTGACGGACAAGCCGTTGCTGATTAAACTGTCCCCCAATGTCACGGATATCGTGTCCATCGCGAAAGCGTGTGAGGCGGCGGGTGCAGACGGCATCAGCCTGATCAATACCCTGCTCGGTATGCGTATCGACTTAAAGACCAAAAAGCCGGTGATCGCCAATAAAATGGGCGGGTTTTCCGGCAGTGCCATCTTCCCGGTAGCGGTGCGGATGGTGTACCAGGTCGCCGGCGCAGTGAGCATTCCCGTGGTCGGTATGGGCGGCGTCAGCAGTGCGGAGGATGTGATCGAAATGATGCTCGCGGGTGCTACCGCCGTTGAGGTGGGTGCCGCGAATCTGATCGATCCGTTCGCCTGCAAGACCATCATCGAGGATCTGCCGCGTGTGATGGATAAATACGGTATTACAAATTTGAAGGATATCATAGGAGGAGCACAGAATGGGTAAGGATGTCATTGTCGCGTGCGATTTTGCAAGCGCGGAGCAGGTTTTCGCTTTTCTGGATAAGTTTACCGGCAGAAAGCCGTTTGTGAAGATCGGTATGGAGCTGTTTTATGCCGAGGGTCCCCAGATCGTTCGTGAGATCAAAAAGAGAGGTCACAAGATCTTTTTGGATCTGAAACTGCACGATATTCCCAACACCGTTAAGAAATCAATGTCGGTGCTGTCACGCTTGGACGTGGATCTGTGCAATCTGCACGCCGCCGGTACGGTGCGTATGATGGAGGCGGCGATCGAGGGACTGACCCGTCCCGACGGTACCCGTCCGCTGCTGATCGCGGTGACACAGCTCACCTCCACCGATCAGGAGAGTATGGAAAACGATCTGCTCATCCGCGAGCCGATCGACGAGGTCGTGATGCACTACGCGGCAAACGCGAAAAAAGCGGGTCTCGACGGTGTCGTGTGCTCGCCGCTGGAGGCGGGGAAAGTACACGAGCGCTGCGGTGATGAATTCTTGACCGTGACCCCCGGTGTACGCTTTGCCGATGGCGATATCGGTGACCAAAAGCGCGTGATGACTCCCGCCGAAGCAAAACGCATCGGCTCGGATTACATCGTGGTCGGTCGTCCGATCACAGCCGCCGAGGATCCGGTCGCCGCATACGAGCGTTGCGTTCGGGAATTTTGTGATTGAAAGGAAGAACAAAATGGAAGCGTATAAAAGAGAATTTATTCAATTCCTACAAGGTGCCGGTGTGCTGAAATTCGGCGATTTTACGGCAAAGAGCGGGCGAAAGATCCCCTATTTTATCAATGCCGGTGATATTAAGACCGGTGAACAGATCAAGACGCTCGGCGAATTCTATGCCAAAGCCTATTTGGACAAGGTCGGTTCAAAGCGTACCGTCTTGTACGGTCCGGCCTATAAAGGTATTTCCATTGCCGTGTCGTCGTCGATCGCTCTAGCAAAAGAGGGACTGGACGTGCCGTTTTTCTTCAACCGTAAAGAAGCCAAAGATCACGGCGAGGGCGGCATTTTCGTCGGTTACGTGCCGAAAGCAGGCGAATCCGTCGTCATTGTAGAAGACGTCATTACAGCCGGCACGGCGATCCGTGAAAGTATGGCAAACCTTTCTTCGCTGGAGGGCGTCAAAGTGGAAGCGACCTTCGTGATGGTCGACCGTAAAGAAAAGGGAAAGACCGAGAAATCGGCAATGGCCGAGGTGGAAGAAGAATTCGGATTCCCGGTTTACTCGGTCGTGGATGTTTACGATATTATCGAATATCTGGAAGAAGACGATGCAAACGCCGAAAATGTAGAGCGCATCAAAAACTATTTGGCGATCAACGGAGCGGCGGTATGAGAAGTCTAATCGATATCCTGGATCTGAGCACGGGGGAGATAGACGCTCTGTTGTCCACCGCGTGTGACATTATGGAGCATCCGGATCAGTATGCTGAGAAATGTAAGGCCAAAAAGCTCGCGACCTTATTTTTCGAGCCGTCCACCAGAACCCGTCTGAGCTTTGAGGCGGCGATGCTGGAACTCGGCGGCAGTGTCATCGGCTTTTCCGATGCGGATTGTTCGTCCGCGTCTAAGGGCGAAAGCATTGCCGACACGGCCAAGGTCATCAGCTGCTATGCGGATATCATTGCGATGCGCCACCCGCAGGAGGGCGCGCCGTTCGCGGCATCGCTGAGTGCTGGTATTCCGGTCATTAACGCGGGTGACGGCGGTCACTGCCATCCCACGCAGACGCTTGCCGATCTGCTCACCATTTATCGCGAGAAAGGTACGCTCAACGGTTTGACGATCGGCTTCTGCGGCGACCTCAAATACGGCAGAACCGTTCATTCGCTGATCGCGGCGCTGTCCCGTTATCACGGGATCCGTGCGGTACTGATCTCGCCGGAGGAACTGCGGCTGCCCGGCTACGTTAAGCACGAGTATATGAGCAATATGTCGTGCACGGAAACCACCTCGCTGGACGAGGCAATCGGCGAGCTGGACATTCTGTATATGACGCGCATTCAGCGTGAGCGCTTTGACGATATCGAGGAATACGAGCGCTTGAAAGACAGCTACGTTCTCACCGCGGATAAGATGGCAAAGGCACCGCAGACGATGTGTGTACTGCATCCGTTGCCGCGTGTCAATGAGATCAGCGTGGCGGTGGATGAGGATCCCCGTGCTTGCTATTTTAAGCAGGTACTGAACGGCAAGTATATGCGTATGGCGCTCATCTTAAAATTGCTGTCGGAAGCCGATGGCAAAAAAGAGCCTGTCACGACCGAACTTGAAGGTGTCGTTTGCCAAAATCCGCGCTGTATCACCGCCACCGAGCAGGAAGCCAGACAGCTGTTCCGCTGTGTGAACACCGAAAAACAGATATACCGCTGTATGTACTGCGAAGCGCAGGTAAAGAGGTAAAAAACTGCCGAAAAATCAGTTTCTTGCCTTGACAGAAAATGGGCGGATATGGTATACTTGACGAGTGAAAATAAGCATTCTTTGCTACTGACGGATTCAGTGGATAACCACAAAGGAACAAAGGATGCAGCGGCTGTTTTTTGTTTGCCGACCGTCTGGGCACACAAGCTTATTTTTCAGAGATAAGCTTGGTGTGCCCTTTTTGTTTTGTAAGGAGTGTAAACGATGAAAAAAATCGGACTTGTTATGGGTAGTGACAGTGATCTGCCGATCGTGGAAAAGGCCACGGCAGTGCTCAAAGAGTTGGGCATTCCCTATGAGGCGCATATCTATTCCGCACACCGCACACCGACTGAGGCGCGCGACTTCACGGTCGCGGCACGGGACAACGGCTTTGGTGCCATCATCTGCTTTGCCGGTATGGCGGCGCATTTGGCGGGCGCTGTTGCGGCAAACACCACCCTGCCGGTCATCGGTGTCCCGTGTCAATCATCCGTGCTGGACGGTATGGACGCCCTGCTGTCCACCGTACAGATGCCGACCGGTATTCCGGTTGCCACCGTGGCGATCGGCGGCGGTGCCAACGCCGCACTGCTCGCGGCACAGATCTTAGCCGTAGAGGATGCGGCACTGGCTGAAAAACTGGATAAAAAGCGCCAAAGCGATGCCGCTAAGGTGCTGAGTAAGGATGCGACTGTCGCGGCCGCACTGTAATTGTTGTAAAAAATTTTGATAAAGGGGTCTTCCAAAATGAAACAGGTCTATGTAGGAAAAACGAAGGATGTATACGCTCTTGACAACGGCAACTATCTGCTCAAGTTCAAGGACGATTGCACGGGTAAAGACGGCGTGTTTGATCCCGGTGAGAATGCGGTGGGCTTGACCATCGACGGCGTGGGTGACGTCAACCTGCGTATGTCGATCTATTTCTTTGAAAAGGTGAACGCCGCCGGTATCAAGACTCACTATGTGGATGCCTCTCTGGAAGATACCACGATGGAAGTCCTGCCGGCCAAGGTGTTCGGCAAGGGCTTGGAGGTCATCTGCCGTCACAAGGCTGTCGGCAGCTTTTACCGCCGCTACAGCGATTATATCGAGGAAGGCGCCGACCTGCCCGCGTATGTTGAAATGACCT
>CAYZXC010000084.1:0-5813 GCA_964482275.1 uncultured Eubacteriales bacterium | reverse complement strand
TTTACGCCTCCGTCTGTGCGGCAAGCTCCCGCACGACCGTTTCAATTTCTTCGCTTTTGAATTTATAGCTTGACTTGTTGGCGATCAGCCGCGCGCTGATCGGCACGATGGTCTCGATCACCGACAGATCGTTTTCTTTCAGTGTGGTGCCGGTCTCCACGATATCCACGATGACATCCGACAACCCCAAGATCGGGGCGATCTCAATGGAACCGTTGAGATGGATGATATCGATATCGCGGCCCTTAGACAAATAATGTTGACCGGCGATGTTCGTGAATTTGGTTGCCACGCGCAGGGTGCGCCGCGGATCGTCACGGAACCCGTCTTTCGCGGCGACCGCCATACGGCATTTGCCCATGTTCAGGTCAAGCAGTTCGTAAATGTCGGGCTCGTATTCGAGCAAGATATCTTTTCCGGCAACACCGATATCGGCGGCACCGCGCTCGACATAGATGGCAACATCCGACGGCTTCACCCAAAAATACCGCACACCGCACACGGGGTTCTCAAAGATCAGTTTTCGGTTGTTTTCGTGAATGGACGGACACTCGAAGCCGGCCTTTTCAAACATCGAAAGGACCTTTTCGCCGAGCCGCCCTTTGGGCAGTGCCACGTTAAGCATTGTTTTCAAGAATTTCCACCTCGTTGCCGCAAAGCTGCATCAGCTGCTTGTAGCGGATCGTTTCGGGCTTTTCGCGCAGTGCCAGAACGCACGCGCCGCCTTGTCTGAGTTCCTCCGTTTTGCGGCGGATGCTGTCAAGATCGGTGTTGTCATCGTACAGCAGAACGATATCCGCATCATAATCGCTTGCGGCGTTGTCCAGCCGTTCTAACATATCCATATACACCGCAAATCCGATCGCCCCCGATTGGCGTTTCATTTTCCGCATCAGCTTATCGTATTGCCCGCCGGACAAGACGCCCGCAGGCAGACCGTTGATAAAGCCCTTGAAGACGATGCCGTTGTAATAATGGATGTTATCCACGACGGAAAAATCAATGCGGAGGATCTCGCCGACCGCACTGCTGTTCAGAGTGCGAATGATGCGCTCAAAGCTGTCCCACGACGGCATATCGGATAAAAGTGAGGACAGTTTCGGCAGCACCTCGCTCGGCTTGCCTGTTGTTGTCACGACCTGCGTTAAGGTTTCGATATCCGCGTCGGCAATACTGACATCGCGGCAAAGGCTCACCAGCTCGTGATTGTTCTTTTCCCCGATACACTTGAACAGTTCGGTTTTCTTTTCCCGCGGCACGCCGATACTGTCAATCAGATCGGACAGCAGCGCGATATGCGACACATCCAAAATACAGGCAGGGGAGATACGGCGCAGGCTTTCGGCGGCGAGGTTGAGCACTTCACAGATGCAATACTCATCGATCGCGCCGAGGCATTCCAGACCGACCTGCATGATCTCCTTAAAGGAATGTGACCCCTTGGATACGCGGTACACATTTTCGTTGTAATAGACCTTCTGCACGGTGTTCGGTTCGTCCTTGCTGTTCTTGACAATGGATAGCGTGACGTCGGGTTTGAGCGCCATCAGCTTGCCGTTGGTATCCGTAAAGGTGATGACGCCGTCCGAGATCAGAAAATCCTTGTTGCGCGCATACAGATCGTATTCCTCAAACTTATTCATCTTGTATTGTGCATAGCCGTACGTGTCGTACAGCCGGCGCAACGTGAACATCACGTTTTCGCTAAAGCCCAACGATACCTGCTGCATTATTCTTTCTCCTTTAACCGCTCGATCGCTGTGCGGTAACCGCCGTTCCCGTAGTTTAGGCATTTGCTGACACGGCCGATGGTGGCGGTGCTGATATTTACCTTTTCGGTGATCTTCTGATAGCTGTCCCCGTTGGACAACAAAATGGCGGTGTCCAGACGCTGTGACATATCCTGGATCTCTTTGATGGTGCACAGGTCTTCAAAGTAGGTATAGCACTCCTCAATCGTATTGAGATTCAAAAAGGTCTGAAACAGCCGATCGATCGATTCGGAACGAAAATTCATAGTCGAACATCCTCTCAGTGATTTGCTTTACCATGTTACCACTTTGTCGTACTAAAGTCAAGCCTTTATCCTATATTTTAACGGGCAAAAAAGCAGTCGGCAAAGCCGACTGCTTTTCTTATGCTAAGGTAGTGTGACAGGTTCAAGTCCTGCCACACTAGCCGCCATAACCGCTTTAATGGTGTGCATACGGTTCTCTGCTTCGTCAAACACGATGGAGCGTTCGCTTTCGAACACCTCGTCGGTAACCTCCATACAGTCAATGCCGAATTTGTCGTGCATCTCTTGGCCGGTGGTCGTTTTCAGATCGTGGAAGGCGGGGAGACAGTGCATAAAGCGGCACTGTGCACCGGCGGCATCCATCAACGCGGTTGTCACGCGGTAGGGGCTGAGCTCCTCAATGCGCTCCTGCCATACCTCGTCGGGTTCGCCCATTGATACCCACACATCGGTATAGATGACGTGGGCACCCTCTACGGCTTTATGGGGATCGGTGATAAACTCCAACATCGCACCGGTCTCGGCGGCGATCGCCTGACAGGTGTCGATGAGTGCTTTGTTCGGGAAATACTTTTCGGGAGCGCACGCGACAAAGTGCATACCCATTTTCGCACAGCCGACCATCAGCGAGTTACCCATATTGTAGCGGGCGTCGCCCATATACACGAGTTTTTTACCTTTCAGATCACCGAAATGCTCACGGATAGTGAGGAAATCCGCCAAGATCTGTGTGGGGTGAAACTCGTTGGTAAGGCCGTTCCACACCGGCACCCCGGCGTAGGCGCTGAGTTCCTCCACGATCTCCTGTTCAAAGCCGCGGTACTCAATGCCGTCAAACATACGGCCGAGTACACGCGCGGTATCCGGAATGGATTCCTTTTTGCCCATTTGTGAGCTTTTGGGATCGAGGTATACCGGATGCATACCCAGATCCGCCGCCGCGACCTCAAATGCACAGCGGGTGCGTGTGCTGGTTTTTTCAAACAGCAGTGCGATCGACTTTCCCTCGCACAGGCGGTGGGGGATGCCGGCTTTTTTCTTTGCTTTTAAGTCAGCCGACAGATCCAACAGGGCACCGATCTCGTCGGGCGTGTAATCCAATAATTTCAAGAAACTGCGATTGGTAAAAGACAGGGACATACCGTATCTCTCCTTTTTTTAGTTGGCGCAAGCCGTTTTGATGACCTCGACCGCTTTTTTCAGAACATCCATCGGGATGTTCAGTGCCGGCAGCAGCCGCACCTTATCCTTGGCGGTCAGACACAGCACGCCGTTTTCCATACAAGCGGCAACGACCTCTTTGGCGGGCTTTTCGGTTTTGATACCGATCATCAGCCCCATACCGGTCACCGATGTGATACCGTCAGCGCCGGTCAACGTCGAGAAAATATACCGACTCTTTTCGGATACTTCTGTGAGCAGCGCCTCGTCCAACCGATTGATAACGCTGAGTGCGCCGGCACAGCACACCGGATTGGCGCCGTAGGTCGAGCCGTGGTCACCAGCGCCCAGAACGTTCTGCACTTTTTCGCTCATCAGCGTGGCACCGATGGGCAAGCCGCCGCCGAGTCCTTTTGCGGTGGACACGATATCGGGTGTGATGCCGTAGTTCATATACGCATACAACGCGCCGGTACGGCCGTTTCCCGTCTGTACCTCGTCCACGATCAGCGGGATATCGTGTTCCTTTGCCAGCTTGGCGGCACCGGTAACGAATTCCCGACTCAGCGCGATCACGCCGCCCTCGCCCTGCACACATTCGATCATAATCGCAGCGGTGGGCAGCTCCTGCACCATTTTCGTGAGCGTTGCCAGATCCTCCGCCGCCACGTGCGCAAAGCCGGGGGTCAGCGGGTTGAACAGTTCGTGGAAATGATCCTGACCGGTGGCGGCGAGAGTCGTCAGCGTTCTGCCGTGAAAGCTGTTTTTCAGTGTAATGACGGTGGAATATTCCGCACCTTTGGTCTCGGCGGAGTATTTCCGTGCGACCTTGATAGCGCACTCGTTTGCTTCGGCACCGGAGTTGGAAAAGAACACCTTTTTCATACCGGTGCGTTCGCACAGCAGCTGCGCCAGTTCGGCGCAGGGCTTTGTGTAATACAAATTCGAGGTGTGTTGCAGTGTTGCCGCCTGTTTCGCGACAGCCGTCGACCATTCCTCGTCGGCAATGCCGAAGCAGGTCACACCGATACCGGAACCGAGGTCGATGTATTCTTTGCCGTTTGAGTCGACCGCGATACTGCCCTTGCCCGAAACCAGTTCAACGGGGAAGCGGGCGTAGGTGCCGGCAATATATTGTTTATCAAGTGAAATAATGCTTTCCATTGCGTTAACCTTTCGTTACCATAGTACCGGCACCCTCGTCGGTTAAGAGCTCCATCAAAATGGAGTGATGAATACGGCCGTCCATTATGATCACATTATCGACACCGCGATTCAGTGCCTCAATGCAGCAATCCACCTTCGGGATCATACCGCCGGAGATGACACCGGTGTCGTACAACTCTTTGGCTTCCTCGATCGTGACTTCGGGAATGAGGGTGGAGGGATCGTCCTTATCCCGCAAGATACCCGCGATATCCGTCATCATAATCAAGCGCTCGGCTCCCAGTGCGCCGGCAATATGTGCGGCGGCGGTGTCACCGTTAATGTTGTAAATATTGCCGTCATCGTCGCAAGCAAGCGTGGAAACTACCGGAATATACCCTTTTTCCAGCAGATCCAAAACCGGCTCAATGTTGACACCCGTAATGTTACCGACAAAGCCGAGCTTTTCGTCCTTGAAGGTGGCTTCGATGAGGTGACCGTCGATGCCGGAGATACCCATCGCCTTACCGCCGGTCATTTCCAGCAGGTTGACCAGTGTCTTGTTGACCTTGCCGGCGAGCACCATCTGTACGATGTCCACCGTTTCCTTATCCGTAACACGCAGACCGTTTACGAATTCGGGCTTTTTATCCAAACGGGTCATCATGTCGCTGATCTCCGGTCCGCCGCCGTGCACCAGCACGACCTTGACACCGGTCAACCACAGCAGGACGATATCCTGCATAACTTCTTTTTTGAGTTCTTCGTTGATCATCGCGTTGCCGCCGTATTTCACGACAACGATCTTGCCGTTGTACCGCCGAATATAGGGGAGCGCCGCGGTCAACACCTCGGCGCGTTCGGCGTTGGAAATTATATCTTGCATTATCGTTATCTCCTTAGGTACGATAGTCGCCGTTTATCTTGACATAATCGTAGGTCAGGTCACAGCCCCACGCACACGCGCTGTGCGGGCCGTCGCCGACCTTGACGAGGATCTCAATTTCGTTTTCGAGCAGGATCTCTTTTGCCAGTTCCTCTGAGAACGGAATACCGGCACCGTCACGGCACACGGCGATCTCGCCCTTTGCCGAGCGGAACGACACGTCGACCTTGTTTACATCAACGTCCGCGCCGCTGTAACCGATGGCACATAAGATCCGTCCCCAGTTGGCGTCGGCACCGAACATAGCCGCTTTGAGCAGGCTGGAGCAGATGACGCTTTTTGCCGACAGCTTCGCCGCTTGCTCGGTATCGGCACCGCTGACCTTACATTCAAGCAGCTTGGTGGCACCCTCGCCGTCACCCGCGATGATGCGGCACAGGTTGACCGTCACGGTGTTGAGTGCCTTCATAAAGGTGTCAAACGCTTCGCCCTCGGCGGTGATCTCCTCGTTGCCGGCAAGACCGTTGGCAAGCACCGTCACCATATCGTTGGTGGAGGTATCGCCGTCGATGCTCAACATATTAAACGTATTGGCAATATCAC
>CAYZXC010000083.1:0-5832 GCA_964482275.1 uncultured Eubacteriales bacterium | reverse complement strand
CGCGCGCGACAATAAACTCAGTGCAATAGGTAAAGGTAATGTCGGTTTCAAAGGATCCGGCAGCACTTGCGGACTTTTTGGCCGGCGCGGGGGATACGGCGGTATCGCCCTGTACGATCGGTTCGCCGTTGAAAACAGCCTGCATGGCGCGGAAGATGATGCAAAGGCCTTGACCGCCCGCGTCTACAACGCCTGCTTTTTTAAGAACGGGGAGCAGATCGGGGGTGCGTTGCAACGAGGCCTCGGCCTCCTCGCAGATAACCGCCCATACCGTGTTTACGGATGCGTCCGTTTGGGATGCCGCCACGCCCTTTTCCGCCGCCTCACGGGCGACAGTGAGGATGGTACCTTCGGTAGGCTTCATAACCGCTTTATAAGCGGCTTCGACACCAAGGGTGAGGGCGGCGGCCAGATCGGCGCCGTTAGCCTCGGTCTTACCCTTGAGACCTTTGGAAAAGCCACGGAACAGCAGCGATAAAATAACGCCGGAGTTTCCGCGTGCACCGCGCAAAAGAGCGGAGGAAGCGGTGTCCGCTGTCTGACTGACCGTGGGTTCGCCGAGACGAGCCAGCTCACGCGCGGCGGCTGAAATGGTCATGGACATATTGGTGCCGGTATCACCGTCGGGAACAGGGAAGATGTTGAGTTCATCCACCTGCTGCTTTTGGCCGGCAAGAACATTGGATGCGGAAATCATCGCATCGCGTAATTGGTTACCTTGAATCAAAAGTAGCACTCCTTTTCCATGGGGACTGTGATCACATCACGTTATTCGGATTTCATTCCGTCGATGTAGACGTTCACTTTCTTAACAGACAAGCCGGTCGCTTCCTCAACGGTATAGCGGACCTTGTTGACGATGCTCTTGGAGATCTCCGCGATGTTCATACCATAGATGACACAGATGTGAAGATCCACGATCAACCGATCGTTTTCACTGCGGACATGGATGCCCTCATCGGCAAACGAACGCTTAAAAAAGATTGAACGCAGGCCCTGACGGGTGCCGCTTTTAACCATGCCGGCAACACCGTAGCAGGCGGAAACCGCGTTACCGATGAGGTAGGCGAAATATTCCTGCGAGATCTCAATACTTCCCAAATGATTATCGATTCGGATCATATTGGCAAACACACCTTTCTGTGAATATTGAAACGGTTTGCAGTGCTTTTAAACGAAAAGCATAAAACACCACTTTGCCTTATTATAGCGCAAATGTCTCGGATAATCAAGAGAAAATGTAAGAATTTGAAATTTGATAAATAATTGACAAGTGGAGGGCAAATGTTTTATAATAAACTGAATATACGAAGGAGTGAGTTTCTTGGGTAATACTTTAGCGCAAAAATTGATTCGGTCTCATCTGGTTTGCGGCGAGATGCGTGTGGGGGAAGAAATCGGTTTACGAATCGATCAAACCTTGACGCAGGATGCCACCGGTACTATGGCGTATTTGGAGTTTGAAGCCATGGGTGTGCCGCGCGTGCGTACGGAGAGATCGGTTGCTTATATTGACCATAACACTTTACAGACGGGTTTCGAAAACGCCGACGATCATCGGTACATTCAAACGGTTTGCAACAAGCACGGCATCTATTTTTCCCGTCCGGGTAACGGCATCTGCCACCAGGTTCACTTAGAGCGTTTCGGTATTCCCGGTAAAACACTGATCGGATCGGACAGCCATACGCCGACAGGCGGCGGTATCGGTATGCTCGCATTCGGTGCAGGCGGCTTGGACGTGGCGGTCGCCATGGGCGGCGGTACATACTACATCACCATGCCGAAAATGGTGCGCGTTAATCTGTCCGGTCGTTTGCAGCCGTGGGTTGCCGCCAAGGATGTCATTTTGGAAGTGCTGCGGCGTATGTCGGTCAAAGGCGGCGTCGGCAAGATCGTGGAATACGGCGGCGAAGGTGTCAAATCGTTGTCTGTTCCCGAACGTGCAACCATTACCAATATGGGCGCGGAGCTCGGCGCCTCTACTTCAATTTTTCCGTCCGACGAAGTCACGCGTGAATTTATGAAGGCACAGGGTCGTGAAAGCGATTGGGTGGCGTTGCAGCCAGATGCGGATGCTGAGTATGACGAGGTCATCGACATTGATTTAAGTGCGCTGGTGCCGCTGGCGGCCTGCCCGCATTCTCCCGATGCAGTGAAACCGGTCTCGGAGCTTGAGGGGTTGGCAGTGGATCAGTGCTGCATCGGTTCCTGCACGAACTCATCGCTCATGGATATGCTGAAGGTTGCGGCTATCCTTAAGGGCAAAACGGTACATCCGAATGTCAGCTTGTCCATCGCCCCCGGTTCTAAACAGGTCTATAATATGTTGGCCGAAAACGGCGCACTTGCGGATCTTATCGCCGCCGGTGCGCGTATTCTGGAATGTGCATGCGGTCCGTGCATCGGTATGGGCCAATCGCCGAATTCCAAGGGCGTTTCATTGCGTACCTTTAACCGCAACTTTGAGGGACGTTCCGGTACGGCGGACGGACAGGTGTATCTTGTCAGTCCCGAAACCGCAGCCGTTTCCGCGCTGACCGGTGTGTTTACCGATCCGCGTACCGCGGGCGAAACACCGGCGTTCACCATGCCGGAGCACTTCCTTATTAACGACAATATGATCGTAGCGCCGGTGGACGAAGCGGATATGGATACTGTTGAGGTCGTGCGCGGTCCCAACATCAAACCGTTCCCGAAGACCTCGCCGATGGCGGAGGAGATCGCAGCCAAGGTACTGCTTAAGGTCGGCGATAACATCACCACGGACCATATCATGCCTGCGGGTGCTAAGATCCTGCCGTTGCGCTCCAATATTCCGGCGATCTCGGAGCATTGCTTTGTGCGTTGTGATCCCGAATTTCCGGCGCGCTGTCATGACGAGGGTGCCGGTTTCATCATTGGCGGTTCGAACTACGGACAGGGAAGCTCGCGTGAGCATGCCGCACTGGCACCGTTGTATCTAGGCATTAAGGCGGTTATCGTGAAATCCTTTGCGCGTATTCACGTGGCAAATCTCATCAACGCGGGTATCATACCGCTGACGTTTGCCAACGAGGCGGACTACGACCGTATTTCGCTCGGTGATCGGCTGGTGTTGCCGGATGTGCGCGGTCGTCTTACACGCCGTGAACCGTTGGTGCTGAAGAATGAAACGACAGGTGACGAGATCGCGCTGAACGCGGGATTTTCGGATCGACAGGTTGACATGCTGCTTGCAGGCGGATTGTTGGATTACACGCGTCAGCAAAATATGTGAGAGGAGATGCATGAATGGCATCGAAGGATACACCGATCTCCATGTCGGTCGTGCGTCGGTTGCCGCGCTATTATCGGTTCTTATATGATTTGAAGGAAAACGGCGTGGTGCGCATATCGTCGCGCGAATTGGCGGAGCGCATGGGGTTGACCGCCTCGCAGATCCGGCAGGATCTGAATTGCTTTGGTGAATTCGGTCAGCAGGGCTACGGATATCTCGTTGAGCAGCTGTACGATGAGTTGTATCATATTTTGGGTATGGACAAGCTTACACCGGCAATTTTGCTTGGTGCCGGTAATTTAGGCCACGCGCTCATCAATCATATGAACTTTTCGTGTAAAGGCGTTTCGCTTGACGGCATATTTGATGATGCGCCGACGTTGATCGGGCAAAAGATCCAAGGAATCACCATTCAGGGGACAGCGGATCTGGAAACGTTCTGTTCAAAAAACCATCCGCAGCTTGCTATTCTTTGTATTCCGAAGGAAGCGGCACCGGGACTGGTTGCGCGCTTAGTCAACTGCGGCGTGAAGGCGTTCTGGAATTACAGCCATTACGATATTGCGCTGCACCATCCGCAGGTGCTGGTGGAAAACGTACACTTGGGCGATAGTTTGATGGCACTCTCGTATCTTATAAATCAATCGTAAAAGCGGGTGACAAGATGATACAAGCTCGTATTGCGGGTCTATCCGTACAGCTGGATGGTGGTGATCCAGATTTCTTTCCGGCTCGGTTGCGACAATATGAAGCGGCGGTGGAGAGGCCTGATCTTTCAATAAAGCTGTCGCGTATATCGGAGATCACGGTGCCGGAGGGGGAAGAAATTGCTCGTCATAACGGACTGGTATTAGTGCGCTCGCCCGAAGGGCGGATGTGCCATTATACGATCGGGAATAAGACGGGACGTATTCTTCAGCTGTGCCGCTCGTCGGCGGACTATTTCCAATGGGAATACACCTTGCTTGAAAGTCGTAAGCATCCCGCGTTGTCGTTGACCGACTTTGAATATATGTCGAGCGGCGAGGCGTTTGCCAACCGTTTAGCGCATCTGGGTGGATTGGTGATGCACGGTTCTGCGATCAGTTACGACGGGAAGGGTATTGTGTTTTCGGCACCGTCCGGAACCGGTAAATCGACCCATGCAGGGTTATGGAAACAGCAATACGGTGATCGGGTGTTGCACATAAACGACGATAAACCCGCTATTCGGTTTGACTCGGCGGGAGAGCCGGTCATCTACGGAACGCCGTGGAGCGGGAAAACCGATACCAATTCCAATAGTTCCGCACCGCTCAAGGCGATCGTATTTTTAAAGCAGGCATCGGAAAACCGGATCCGGCCGTTGTCGGTAGCGGATGCCTTGATGCATATTCATCGGGAAACCGTTCGTCCGTTTTATGACGAAGCTTTGGGTATGAAGGTCTTGGAAACCGCAGAGCGGCTGATTCAATCCGTTCCGGTGTTTCTGCTGGAATGTACGATCAGTCAGCAGGCGGTAGAACTGGTGAAAAATGCGATGCAGTGGTAAATGAAGGGGGAAATAGATATGAAAATCAAAGAAGGCTTTGTATTACGGCAGGTCGGCAACTCATATGTGGTGGTTGCCGTCGGTTTGCAAACGTTGGATTTTAAGGGCATGATCCGCCTGAATGAAACTGGTGCGTTTTTGTGGAAGCAGTTGTCGGAACGTGAATGTACCGAGGAGTCTTTGGTAGCGGCCATGACGAACGAATACGACGTAGACAGCAAGAGAGCAGCTGCAGATGTGGGTGCGTTCATCCGATCTTTACAGGAAGCGGATCTGCTTTTATGAAACACGTTCATCGCGAAGTCGCGTTTGCCGAGCTGATGCCGATGATCGAGGACTCGTTCCGTCAGGGCCTCACGGTTACGCTACCCGTCACCGGCGGTAGTATGCGACCGTTGTTTTTTCACAAGAGAGACAGTGTCGTGTTATCTGCCTGTGACCCTCGTTTGCTAAAACGGGGCGATGTGCCGCTCTATCGTCGTGATAACGGTCAGTATGTACTGCACCGCATCGTACGTGTTGAAGAAGACACCTACACGCTGACCGGTGATGCGCAATGGGAACTTGAAACAGGATTGCCGAAGGACAATGTGTTGGCGGTGATGACCGGTTTTATCCGCAAAGGAAAAGCAGTGGATTGCCGGAATTTCGGCTATCGCGTATACGCAACAGTGTGGCTGTGGCTTCGACCGCTCCGCCCGTTTATTATTCGTACATGGCGAGCCTTGCGAAGATTTTTCCGAAATCAAAAATGAAAAAGCACTTGCATTTTGCAAGTGCTTTTTGCTAAGGAATACAAGCTCACTTCTGGAGGGGAATAAAAAACTAAATCACTTATATATCGACAATGTCATAGTTGCCTTTTTTCATCATTATATCACAAACTTTGGAATCTATCAATGATGTATCGGCTATCGCCGATATGATGTTATGCTTCGCATAATGATGTTGCTCCCGTTGGTCGCAATGATGCGATGTTTGCCAAAGCATTAGGCGAAGCCGACATCGTTAGCGAAAGCGGCATCATTAGTGAAACGACATC
>CAYZXC010000082.1:0-5851 GCA_964482275.1 uncultured Eubacteriales bacterium | reverse complement strand
ACTGTTTCGCCAGTAACCGTGCAGGCGATATGGCGCGCGGTAAGCAGTGCGGCACGGAGTACGCCGAGTGCTTCTCCCGCTGTATGATGAGCCAACGCATGAATACCTACCGTATGTTGCCCGAAGGCCGATAAAACGAAACGGAAAAAGCCGAGTCGACAGACTCGGCTTTTTGTCTATAAAATATGGGCGAGTATCGCGTCGGATACCAGAAAGCCCTCGGCCGTCAGACGGATACCGACATTGTCAGCGGTGACGAGGCGCGGCGGGAGCGCGGCGGCTTTTTCGCGCCACGCAAGGGGGATAGGACTGCCGAAGCGGGCACGATAACCGGTTTCGGTCAAACCCGCAGTCAGACGCAGGCGCAGCATGGCAAATTCCTCAGGCGAGTTTTCCGGAATAACGGTATCGTTCGGGTTTTCCGGCAGCGGCTCACAGCCCGCCAAAAAGGCGGACAGCGAGCGGGGGTAGTACAGCCGCTTGCCGTCTAAAAACGAGTGGGCGGCGGGGCCGATACCGAGATACGGTTCGGAGTTCCAATATTTGAGATTATGCCGGCTCTCAAAACCGGGGTGCGCAAAATTGGAGATCTCGTACTGGGGATACCCTTGCTCGCCCAGTGCGGCTACCGCCTCCAGGTATAACGCGGCGGCTTCGTCTTCATCCGGCAGGGGTGGGGGCGCAGAGGCGTACGGCGTGCCGCTTTCTAGCTTTAACAGATACGCGGACACGTGGCGGGCACCCCACTCCGCAAAACGGCGGACGGCGGCTCGGATATCGGCGCTTGTCTGCCCGGAAGTGCCGAGCATCAGGTCAAACGACAGGTTTCCGATGCCCGCACGGCGGGCGGCGGCGACGGCGGCATCTACGTCCGAAACCGTGTGCCGCCTGCCGAGCGTGTGCAGGTGCTCATCGCTTACCGCCTGCACGCCCAAGGATAAACGGTTGCCGCCGGCAGCGGCAAATGCCGCGAGAATGTCACACAGATCGTCACCGGGGTTTGCCTCCATCGTGATCTCGGCACCGTCCGGCACTTGAAACGCATGCCGTGCGGCGACAAGGAGTTTCGCGAGGCGATCGGCACCGAGCAAGGAGGGAGTACCGCCGCCCAAGTAGACGGTATCTGCTGTGGTGTTCAGTTGTGCCGACCAGCGGTGCAGCGACGCGAGCATCGCTTGCAGGTAGCGGTCCTTATCCTCGTCCGTTTGACCGGCGAGCGAATAAAAATCGCAGTACGGGCATTTGGACGCGCAAAACGGAATGTGCAGGTACAACCCCAGCATAGGCTCCTCCTTTTTGATAAAGAAAAAAGCCGCGAGAAGCGGCTTTTTCTAATTTTTAGTCTTCGTCGAAGAACGCGTGATGCACGGCGGCGACAGCACGGTCAGCGTCGGCACGGTCGATCAGCACCGAGATCTTGATCTCACTGGTGGAGATGGTCTGGATGTTGATGTTCGCGTCGGACAGAGCGCCGAACATACGGGAAGCGACGCCCTCGTGGGTTTCCATACCGGCACCGACGATGGAAATCTTCGCAATATCGGTATCGTAGGCGAGCTTCTTTGCCTTCAGGTGGTCACAATACTCGCGCAGGGCTTCCACCGTCTTTTCGCCCTCGCCGGCGGGAACGGTGAAGGTGATGTCTTTGGTGCCGTCGCGGCCTACCGACTGCAGAATGATATCCACGTTGACGTGTGCCTGTGCGACGCGGGAGAAGATCTTAAACGCAATACCGGGTTCGTCCGGAATACCCACGACCATGACGCGGGCAACGTCGGTGTCCTTCGCAACACTCTTGATTAACATTTTTTCCATTTTGGTGACCTCCTTCACTTTGGTGCCGGGAACATCTTTCATGCTCGAACGCACTTCAAGTTCAATGTTGTATTTTTTTGCCATTTCAACGGAGCGGTTGTTGAGCACCTGCGCGCCCAGCGTGGCAAGCTCCAGCATTTCGTCGTAGGTGATCTCATCGAGCTTCTGTGCGTTCGGGATCTTTCGGGGATCGGCGGTGTATACGCCCTCCACATCGGTGTAGATCTGACACAGATCGGCGTTCATAGCCGCTGCGATCGCCACGGCACTGGTATCCGAGCCGCCGCGGCCGAGGGTGGTGACATCGTCGTATTTGTTGATGCCCTGGAAGCCGGCAACGATGACGATCTTTTTCTTATCCAGCTCCGCGCGGATACGCTCTGCCTTGACGGTCTTGATGCGCGCCGCGGAATACTTGGAGTTGGTGGAGAAGCCGGCCTGCCAGCCGAGCAGGGAAACTGCCGGACAGCCGAGCTGTTCACACGCCATGGCCAGCAGTGCAATCGAGATCTGCTCACCTGCTGCCATCAGCATATCCATTTCACGTTTGCTGCCGTTCGGATTGATCTCTTTTGCTTTGGCGATGAGATCGTCCGTGGTGTCGCCCTGTGCCGACACGACGACAACGACTTCATTTCCGGCACGGTAGGTGTCGGTTACCCGTCGGGCAACGTTCATCACCTTTTCAGCGTCGGCGACCGAGCTGCCGCCGAATTTTTGTACGATAAGCATCGTAATTCCTCCTTTTATAACAGGCGTAGACGGGAGATCGGTTGCTCTCCGAGTACAGCCAAACAGTTATCCAAACGGCGTTCGCTCATCACGGCGGTGACGACAGCCAGCTCGTTTGCCGGTGCGTCCGGACAGGTGACGACGGTAACGTCACCCAATGCGCATTGCAGGCTTTCCAGCAGGGCTTGCTTGTCGTCCGTTTCGAAGCGAAGCAGAACGGCGCACTCATTATCCGCGTGATCCAGAACATAGTTCGCTGTGCCGGCCTCCCAGAACAGCGGCTTGCGTTCGCTGAGATGCTGAGCGGCGTCGATAATGTCACCGACTACTGCGGAGGCGGTGGGCAGCTTGCCCGCACCGCGACCGTAGAACATCACCTCACCGACGGCGTTGCCGCACACCTGTACGGCGTTGAACACATCGTTCACCTGTGCGAGCAGGCTGTCCGCGGAAATGAGCAGCGGCGAGACCGTACAGTGAATGCGGTCGCCCTGTCGTTTGACCTGACCGATGAGCTTAATAACACGGCCGATGGCTTCGGCATATTTCACGTCGGTGGGGGTGATGGCCGAGATGCCTTCGGTATAGACCTGTTCGGGATAGACGTGCTTGCCGTAGGCGAGCGCCGCCAAAATACAGATCTTACGGCAGGCGTCGTGCCCGTCCACATCGGCGGAGGGGTTGCGCTCGGCGTAGCCCAGCTCTTGTGCGAGGGACAGCGCGCTTGCAAAATCCATACCGTCCTGCACCATGCGGGTGAGCATAAAGTTGGTGGTGCCGTTCAAAATGCCGGCGACCGATTCGATCTCGTTGCCGGCGAGGCACTGGGAAAGCGGGCGCAGGATCGGAATGCCGCCGCCCACGCTTGCCTCAAATAGGAAGTTCACGTTCTGTTCTTCGGCGATTGAGAGCAGCTCGTCGCCTTTCGCGGCGACCAGCTCCTTGTTGGAGGTGACGACGCTCTTGCCGGCGAGCAGGCACGCCTTTACAAAATCGTATGCCGGACGTAAGCCGCCCATGGTTTCTACCACGATGCGGATCTCCGCATCCTGCAGAATGGTTTCAAACTCTGTGGTAAACAGATCGGCGTACGGCAGGTCGGGGAAGGTGCGCAGATCTAAAATGCGTTTGACAACAAGGGAATCCTCTGCCTTGCGGGTGATGGTATCGGCGTTTTGCAGCAGAACCTCTGCCACACCGGAGCCGACCACACCGTGACCTAAAATTGCTACCGAGATCATTTATACTTCTCCGCCTTTCTGACTTCTGCCTTGTTGACTGATGGCGCTGACGCGCCGCACACCGGGAACGTGGGATAATTCGTTTGCAAATTTGTCCATAGACTGCGACATACCGTCGGTCTTGGCACAGATGGACACGCATGCACTGCCATCCTCCGGCGACTGCTGATTGACCGTGACGATGTTAGCGCCCGCCTTGGCAAACGCGGAGAGCAGGCCGGACAGCACACCGGGAGAATCTTGAAGCACCAGCTCCACCGTTGTAAAAACAGCGTCCGCCTTATTATTAAGATACGGTGAAACGGTGTCTTTATACTTATAATAAGCGCTACGGGAGATCCCAACCGCGCGCACGGCCTCGCTGACCGAAGCATAACGGCCGGTCGCCAGTGCCGTGCTTACCTCCAGAACCTTACGGTACACCTCAGGAAGTACGTCTGCACGCACCAGGATCCATTCGCCGGATCGGGTCATTTGATCCATAAACTGTCCACCACCCACAAACAAGCGTGTCGCGAATGAAAACACTATAGCACAGTAACTTTCAAAAATCAAGGGAAATTTTCAAATAGTTTCAAGAAAAATTTAACAGACGGGGTGTCCACGTCCGGCGGACATGGACACCCCGTCTAAAGAGAAGGCTTATTCTTCGGTAACGGTGCCGCCGACAACCGTCGTGCCGTGCTTGCTGCACAGTTCCGGCATGTAATTCGGCTTGTAGACACCCGTGCGTGTTTTGGAGCATTGCTCGGTGGCAAGCAGGCCGGTCTCGGTGCAGAATTCCGCTTCTACCGTGCTGCCCTTGCGTTCAAAGGTCATTGGTTCTAAGCCCTCGTGAAGGGCTAACATGCTCTTGTTCCACAGGTTGCGCGCCGCGGAGGTCTGCTTGTTGGTCAGCACTTGATTCTTATCATAGCCGAACCAGCTTGCCGCGACGTATTTGGGGGTGCCGGCGACCAGCCACACGTCGTTGTTCTGCTGAGTGGTACCGGTCTTGGCAAAGACCTCCCAGTTGCCCCAGGAGCTTTTCAGAGCGCCGGCCGTGGCGCCGTTCGTGCCGCGTACGACGGTCTGCAGCAGGCGATTCATCACATAGGCGGAGTCCTCGTCCAGCACCTGTACGGGGGAGTAGGTGTGCTGCAGGATCACGTTGCCGTTTTGCTCGACCTTTGTGAAGGAGTACGGCTCGTTGTAGTATCCGCCGTTGCCGAATATCTGATACGCGGCCGCCATCTCACGGGGATAGGCGCCGTTGGTCAGACCGCCGAGCGCCATCGGCGCGTAGTCGATATCGGTATTGCCGTTGCTGTCTGAGGTGACGAGTGAGGTGAAATTCAACGGACCGGTCAGGAAGCTGAACGAGCGTTGGGGGGTGAGCTGCTGAACGATTTGTGCCGCCACCGTGTTCATGGAGGTCTGCACGGCGATATCCACCGTGGTCATACCGCTGTCCTGCGGGGTGGATTGGTTATAGTTTTTCGGCCACTTGGTGCCGTCCTTGAGCGTGATGTAGCAATCCGGCACCTGCGATGAATAGTTGATAAGATTCAGCTGTATGGCGGGGGCATACACCGACAGCGGTTTCATGGATGAACCCGGTTGGCGGATCGAGCTGGTGGCGCGGTTAAGGAGCCGGTCAGCTTGCTTCTCGCCTCTGCCGCCCACGACCGCGACGGTCTTACCGGTATAATCCATGATATAAATCGCCGCCTGCGGCTGTACCACATCACTGAGCAAGGCGGCGGGGTAGTTATCGTCGTTTGCGTAGATTGCCTCTACCTTCGCCTGCAGGGTGGGATTTTCACAGGAATAGATGGTCAGACCGCCGTAATATACCATGTTGCGCGCCTGCGCCTCGGTATAGCCGTAGGTTTCCATGAGCGAATAGGTGACGTCGTCGATCAGCATGTCGGTGTACCAGTCGTTCACATCCGTGGTCTTGGCACTGCTCTTGAAATACAGCTCCTCACCGAGCGCCTGCTGATACTCGTCCGCCGTGATGAAATCCAGCTCGTACATTTTGTACAGCACCAGCCGCTGACGTGAACGCAGGTTTTCGGGAT
>CAYZXC010000081.1:0-5869 GCA_964482275.1 uncultured Eubacteriales bacterium | reverse complement strand
CATGACCCTGATCCCCGTATCACGGGTATCCTATGGGTTTGCTTCCGGTGGATCCGACCTGCCCACAAAAGGTACGCAAGAACTGTTCGGCGGTGGCGGCGGTGCCGGTATCACCATCGTTCCGATCGCGTTTTTGTGTATCACAAACGGCAATGTGCGTGTGGTGCCGATGGTGTCTGCGCCGGATACGCTCAATCAAGCGGTCAATATGATTCCGGACGTGGTGGATCGCATCGGCGGCTTCTTTCACAAAGAGAAGAAAGAGGGCTAAACGTTAGCTGCTTCGCATACCCTTTGTAGCAGGGTAGGTGAAGCAGTATGCTCAAAAAAGGGATCGCTATCGGGTTGGCTTTCGCGTTGCTGTTGCCGTTCTCGGCGGTGGCGGAGGAGTCGATCGCACTCTCGTCCTTGTCGGCGGTGGTGTATGAACCGGATACCGGACGCGTGCTGTATGCCAAGGATCCGGATACCAAGCGTGCGATGGCAAGCACCACCAAGCTGATGACGGCGCTGGTCGCTGCCGAGTGCTTACCGATGGACAGGATCGTTACCGTTCCCGAAGCAGCAGTGCTGGTGGAGGGCTCGTCAATGGGCCTGCGCGGAGGGGATACCGTTACGGTGCGCGACCTGCTCACCGGTATGCTGTTGTCCTCCGGCAACGACGCGGCAAATGCCGTGGCACTGCTGGCTGCGGGTTCGCTATCGGCGTTTGCGGAGCGGATGAACGAACAAGCGCAAAAGCTCGGCATGAGCAATTCGCTGTTTGTCACGCCTTCGGGGCTGGACGAAGGAGGGCACTGCTCCACGGCACGCGATATGGCGTTGCTTGGAGCGGCGGTCTTAAACTCGCCTGAGCTTGCCGCCATGTGTGCCGCTAAACAGGCGACGGTGACGATCTCGGACCGTTCGGTGACACTGACCAATCATAACCGGCTTTTATCGCTGTACGAACCCACTATTGGGCTGAAAACCGGATTCACCAAAAAATCCGGAAGGTGCTTGGTCTCGGCGGCAACGCGCGACGGCGTAACGTTGGTGGTTGCCACTCTGAACGGCGGCGATTATTGGAATGACCACATAGCTTTGTATGAATACGGCTTTTCAATAACCGAATCGGTGTCGTTGCCGTTACCCGACCTGCCGCACGTGCCGGTTTCCGGCGGCGCGGCTTCGTCGGTCTCCTTGCGGGCGGATCCGCCCGAACCGATCACGTTGCTTAAAGGTGAGGCGGCCTCGGTCACCTGCCGTGTAGACCTGCCTTCTTTCGTTTGGGCACCCGTCAAAGCCGGAGAACGGTTGGGCACGGCGGTTTATGAGTTGAACGGAACGGTACTGTGTGAAGTGCCGATCACAGCGGAACAAACAGTGGCCGAGAGGGCTCCGCTGGGATTTTTCAAAAAATGGAGGCGTCAGCTGCGTGCATTGCTGACCGCGATATTGGAGTAATACTATGGCTTTAACAAGATTGCAAAAAATACTGGCTGACCGCGGTGTCGCTTCGCGCCGCAAAGCGGAGGAATTGATCGAGCAGGGTCATGTCCGTGTCAACGGGCATCCTGCCAAAATAGGGGACAAGGCTGACGACCGCCGCGACGTTATCACGGTGCGTGGCAAACGCATCGACGCGCCGCCGGAGCTTGTGTATCTGATGCTGCATAAGCCGCGCGGGTATATCACGACCTTGAGCGACGAGAACGGCCGCAAATGTGTGGCAGACTTGGTGCGCGACGTGGGGGTGCGGGTGTACCCTGTCGGTCGGTTGGACAAGGAGTCCGAGGGCTTGTTGCTCTTTACGAACGACGGTGCGTTTTCCAACGCGATGATGCACCCCACTGCTCACGTTCCCAAGCGCTACCGCGTTACCGTGCGGTCACAGGTTACGGAGGAGCAGCTTTCGAAGTTTGAACAGGGTATCCTGATCGACGGCAAAAAAACATTGCCCGCCGAGGCTGTGGTCGTCACGGAAGAAAAAGAAACCCCCGATTCACCGGCACGCACCGTGCTGGAGATCGTGTTATACGAAGGCAGAAACCGTCAGATCCGCAAAATGTGCGAGGCGCTGGGCTTGGAGGTCGTTCGCCTCAAACGCACGGCGATCGGCACGGTCAAGCTGGGGATGCTGCCGCTCGGCAAATGGCGGCATCTGGATCCGAAGGAAGTGCGCGCGTTGTTGATGGCGGCACAGGTCAATGAAAAGATCGCCGCCAAGTACATAAAAAACGGAAAGGGAAATGCGAATTATGGTCGAAGTGCATCCCGCCGATAAGGCGAAAACCGAAAGCTTAGCAAAACGGGCCGGTGTACCGATGCCGGTGCGTGCGATGAACATGTCCCGCGCGGGGGACGAGCTCGGCTACGTGCTGTATACCATTGACCGCGATACCGTCGAGATTGTTGCCCTGTACTCCGAGGAACAGCCGCTTGAAGAGCTGTTGGTGCGTGCCGCGCTTAACGACGCCGTCAACGCGCTCGCGATCACGGCGGTCTGCCGCAATACTGCACATTTTCCGTTGTTGAAACGACTGGGCTTTGCGGATGAAAACGGTGCATACACCATCTTTATTCCGGACTTCTTTATGCGCCCGTGCAGCGGTTGCAGCGGTGCTTGACGAAAACTGAACAGAAAAAGACAAATTCTTCCGTTTTTGTGTTCAAAAAACCTTGTGTTTTGCGTGAAAATACGATATACTGTACTCGAAAATTATTATGGCGTAGGATTGGCTTTTTTGGCGAATCTGCCGTATGGAGGTTGACTATATGAGCAAGCAAGCGTCCGAGGCGCTGGGGCGTCTGGAACAGTTCTTCGATCCGGGAACGTTTGTTGAGATCGATCGCTTGATGCAGGATGGGGACGCCCCTGTTTCGGTCGTCGGCGGTTACGGCTTGGTAAACGAAGCTCCGGTATATGCCTTTGCACAGGACCGCACGGTCTGCAGCGGTGCCGTCGGCAAGGCGCATGCCGCCAAGATCAAGACCGTGTACCGTCTGGCCGCGCAGAACGGCGCGCCGGTCGTCGGTCTGTTTGACAGCGACGGTGCACGGCTGGGCGAGGGTATCGACGCGATGGATGCCATTGCTGAGATCTTAGCGGCGGCGAACGATCTGTCGGGCGTTGTGCCGCAGATCGCCGTCGTGCTCGGTGCTTGTGTCGGTTCTTCCGCGTTGATCGCGGCGGCCGCGGATGTGGTTATTGCGGCGAAGGATGCGGATTATTACCTGAATGTCGGTGACGATAACAGCAAGGCCGACGTCGGTGCCGAGAGCGCGGACGAGGCGATCGCCAAGGCGCGTGAGCTGCTGTCGTATCTGCCCTCCAACAACCTGTCCGTTGCGCCGTTGTTTGAAACCGTCGATCCTGCCGTTGCCGACGGAACGGATGCTTCCGCGATCGTAGCGGATGCCGGTTCTCTGTTTAAGCTGTATGATGACGATGTAGCGGCGTTTGCCCGTGTAAACGGTGCCGCCTGCGGTATTATCACCTTGGCGGGTGATCCGATCTCCTGCTGTGCCGCGTCGCGTGCCGCCCGCTTTATGCGACTGTGTGACAGCTTTTCGTTGCCGGTCATCACCGCGGTTGACGCGGCGGGCTTCAAAGGCCTCAAATGTGCTTCTAAGATCACGCAGGCGTATGCAGAAGCTACAACGGCTAAGCTGACGCTTATCACCGGTAAAGCCTACGGCGCGGTGTATGTTGCTGTTGCCGGTAAGTTTGCCGGTGCGGATGCGGTGCTGGCGTGGCCGGATGCGTCGATCTCGCCGCTTGCTCCTGAAACCGCTATCCACGTTGTGTGGAAGGATCGCTTGGCTGAAATGAACGATCCCGCGAAAGACCGCGAAGCTCTTGCAGAGGAATACCGTAAGACTTGCTGCAACGCCGAACTTGCAGCGGCACAGGGCGCGGTCACGGATATCGTGATGAAGGAAAACACGCGCGAACGTGTGGCGGCGTTACTGGAAATGCTGTCCGGCAAACGCGTCAGCAAGCTACCCAAGAAACACGCGAATATTCGCTTGTAATAGGCAATTACCTGAATGCGAAAGGAAGGTTTAAGTAATATGAAACGTTTTAACATCACCGTCAACGGCAGAGCCTATGACGTACAGGTCGAAGAAGTCGGCGGCGCGGCACCTGCTGTCGCAACGGTAGCCGCTCCCGCTCCTGCTCCTGCCGCTGCTCCTGCTCCGGCACCCGTTGCTGCTCCCGTTCCTGCGGCCGAGGCTGCTCCGGCACCCGTTGCTGCTCCCGCTCCTGCGGCCGGCGCTGAAACGGTTTGTGCGCCGATGCCGGGTACGATCGTCAACATTACGGTCTCTGCCGGTCAGTCGGTCAAGTCCGGCGACGTTTTGCTGGTGCTTGAGGCCATGAAAATGGAAAATGAGATCATGGCACCCCACGACGGCGTCGTTGCCGGTGTACACGTCAACAAAGGCGATAGCGTGGATTCCGGTACATTGCTTGTTTCTCTGCAATAATTCGGGAAAGGAAGGATCACCATGGCAAAGGTCGGAATCACCGAAACCATCCTGCGCGACGCGCATCAGTCGCTGATCGCCACCCGTATGACAACGGAGGAAATGCTGCCGGCATTGGAGCTGCTCGACGATATCGGCTTTCATTCTCTGGAATGCTGGGGCGGCGCGACGTTTGACTCTTGTCTTCGTTTCTTGAACGAGGATCCGTGGGAGCGGCTGCGTACGCTGAAAAAGCACATGCCCAAGACACCTCTGCAGATGTTATTCCGCGGCCAGAACATGCTCGGTTACCGTCATTACGCGGATGACGTGGTGGAGTATTTCGTACAGAAATCGGTTGCGAACGGTATCGATGTCATTCGTATTTTTGACGCGCTGAACGATATCCGCAACTTAGAGACCTCTATCACCGCTGCGAAGAAAGAAAAGGGCGCACACGTGCAGGTCGCGGTAAGCTATACCACCGGTCCTGTACACAACGTCGAACATTTTGTGAAATATGCAAAGCAGTTGGAGGAAGCCGGTGCGGATTCCATCTGTATTAAGGATATGGCGGGCCTGTTGGTTCCCTACGATACCTACACACTGGTCAAAGAGATCAAAAACGCCGTTTCCATTCCGGTGCAGTTGCACTCCCACGCCACGGCAGGCATTGCCGACATGGTGCTGATGAAGGGTATTGAAGCCGGCGCGGACGTGATCGATACCGCGTTATCTCCGCTGTCGATGGGCACCTCCCATCCGGCGACCGAGTCGATGGTCGCGGCGCTTGCCGGTACGCAGTACGACACCGGTCTGGATCTGGTCAAACTCAAGGAGGTCAGCGGTTACTTTGCCGGTCTGCGTAAAAAATATCTGGAGAACGGTCAGTTGAACCCGAAGATGCTTGAGGTCGATACCAACGCACTGATCTATCAGGTGCCGGGCGGTATGCTGTCCAACCTCGTCAGCCAGCTCAAGCAGGCGGGCAGAGAGGATCAGCTCGAAGAAGTGCTGATGGAAGTGCCGCGCGTCCGTGCGGATGCCGGTTATCCGCCGTTGGTCACCCCTTCTTCTCAGATCGTGGGCACGCAGGCCGTGTTCAACGTCATCGGCGGCGAGCGGTATAAGATGGTCACCAAGGAATTCAAGGGCTTGGTACGCGGCGAATACGGCGCGACCCCCGCGCCGATCGATCCCGAATTCGTGAAGAAGATCATCGGCGACGAGGAACCCATTACCTGCCGTCCGGCAGATCGCTTGGAGCCGGAGCTGGATAAGCTGCGTGAGGAAATGAAGGAATGGTATGAGCAGGAAGAAGACGTGCTCAGCTACGCGCAGTTCGGCCAGGTCGCGGTCAAGTTCTTTGAGAACCGCCGTAACGAGAAATATCACATTGACGGCAAGCATCTGAACG
>CAYZXC010000080.1:0-5904 GCA_964482275.1 uncultured Eubacteriales bacterium | reverse complement strand
ACGGTTAAACAAAAATACCTGCTACTTTTTGAAAACGGGAAAATGCTCGTTGAACGTCGTAGACGATTTTTCCGTTTCCGGCAGCACCAAGCTTTCCACCAATGATTTGCTGTATTGCCCCAAATTGTATAAAACGATGCGCACCAAAAAAGAGCAAATGCGCCCCATCACGATCGCCCTGTGCGAATGCGGCCACGGCGAGGTACTGTCCGGTCATCAGCGTGCCTGTATCGCGAGTCAGCGCGGCGTCGCACTGCCGATCCGCGCATCGGACGAGGAAATTCGTCCCGCCTGCTCCGTTTGCGGCGGTCAGATGACCTTTGAGACCGTACCAAACGATACCGGCGCACGTATCGTCACCTTGCCCGCCGTTGCCATTCTGGACGAGGAAGAAACAAGCGAGGAATAACACCATGCTGACAGAGAAATCACACATCATGGATGAGAGCGCCGTCAAGCGTACCTTGGTACGCATGGCGCATGAGATCGTGGAAAAAAACGCGAATTGCGATATGCTCTGTTTGATCGGTATTCAACGGCGCGGTGTACCGCTCGCCAAACGCTTGGCTGAGAATATCCGCTCCTTTTCCGATATTCCGATCGAGGTCGGCTCGCTGGATATCACCCTGTATCGGGACGATCTGGACGGATTATCCGTTGATCCGGTGGTCAACAGCACCAAGATCGATTTCCCCATAAAGGATAAGACCGTTGTACTGGTGGATGACGTGATCTATACCGGCCGCACCGTTCGCGCGGCACTGGATGCGGTGATGAAGCATGACCGGCCTCAACGGATCCAACTGGCGGTTCTGATCGACCGCGGTCATCGCGAATTACCTATTCGCGGCGACTTTGTCGGCAAGAACCTTCCCACCTCCCGCAAGGAAGTCGTCGCGGTCTTTGTACCGGAGATCGACGGCGATATGGGGGTCGCGATATACGAAGCATAAAATCAGCGCTCAGGAGAAGGTCTCCTGAGCGCTTTTGTTTTATTCGTCTTCATGGCGGTATTTTTCGCGTGTGGCAATACCGCCGCGGATATGACGCTGTGCTTTATTGATCTCCAAAATACGGCGCACCTCGCCGTACAGCTGTGGATTCACCGTTTGCAGCCGATCCGACACATCCTTATGTACCGTGGATTTGGAAATGTGGAATTTCTTTGCCGCTGCGCGTACGGTGGTTTTATGCTCCAATATGTATTCGCCAAGCTCAACAGCGCGTTCTTCGACGGCCCCTTTCATGCTCTCACCCCATATCAGTGTTCTGTACACTATATGGAGCAGCAATAGGAAATATGACAGGGCTTACACGTGCAAGATACCGTTATCCAGCATCGTCTGTGCCGCCAGTAAAACACCGATCTTACCGGAGTGGAAATTCAGTCCGCCTTGCATATACACCGCGAACGGATCACGTAGCGGTGCATCCGCGGATAACTCAATGGACGAACCAAGCGTAAACGCGCCCGCCGCCATGATAACCTGATTATCGTAACCCGGCATATCCCACGGTTCGGGTGTCACAAACGCATCCACCGGCGCGCCGCTCTGGATACCGCGGCAAAACGCGATCAGTGCATCGGCGTTTTTCAAGCAGATAGCTTGAATGATATCGGCGCGGACTTCATCGGACGTCGGTGAACAACGATACCCCAGTCGTTCAAAAAGCGACGCGGCAAACACGGCGGTTTTTAAGGCTTCACCCACCACGTGAGGGGCGTGAAACAACCCCATAAACAACGACCGATTATGTCCCAGCGAAGCACCGACCTCGCGGCCGAGGCCCGGTGTGCTCATGCGGTACGAGCACTGCTCGACCAGATCGCGGCGACCGCAGATATATCCCCCGTTTTCGGCGATTCCACCGCCGGGGTTCTTAATGAGTGAGCCCGCCATCAGATCGGCGCCGACCGCGGTCGGCTCGGTAGCTTCGACGAATTCGCCGTAGCAGTTATCGACGAACACCACCACGTCCGGACGGACGGCACGGACTGCCCCGATGATCTCACCGATCTTCGCCACAGAAAGGGACGGACGTAGATCGTACCCGCGCGAGCGTTGAATGTGTATCATACGGACAGCGGGATCCTCCCGCAATGCCGCGGCAATGCCGTTCAGATCCGGTTCGCCGTTTTGCAGCGGGACCTCACGGTAGCCGATGCCATACTCCGCAAGCGAACCGGCAGAGGGCTTGTCCGCGCCGATCACACCAAGCAGCGTATCATAGGGCTTACCGGTTGCCGCAAGCAGTACGTCACCCGGACGCAGTACGCCAAACAGCGCCAACGTGATGGCGTGAGTACCGCAAAGGATACTGTGGCGTACCAGCGCATCCTCCGCACCCATCACATCCGCGAACACCTCCTCTAAAGCGTCGCGTCCGCGGTCGCCGTAGCCGTAACCGGTGGTCGAGGCAAAATGACTCTCGCTGACCTTATGACGAATAAAGGCAGACAACACCTTTTGCTGATTGTATTCCGTGATCGTGTCGATCCGATCCATCGCCGCTTTTGACGCAGTCAGCGCCTCATTGGACAACGCCTGCAAACGAGCGTCGATTGAGAAAAATTGGGTATCCATATGGTTTTGTTACATCCTTTCGATAACGGTCACGGTACTGTGTTCCCGAAACCCTAATGATTCATATAAGCGCTGCGCCGACGGGTTGTAAGGACAGATCCAGACCGTCTTCCCCATCGCCTGTAATGCCGCCGTCAGGCTCAAAACGCATCGGCCGGCATAGCCGCGGCGACGCTGATCGGGAGCGGTGGCAACACCGCCGAGCAACGCGCCTCCTTGCCATTCCGCCACCGTCATGGCAGACGAGGCAATCAGTCCGTTTTCCGTAATCGTCGCGTGACGACAAAGGTTATGTCGTGTGCGATACGATACATCCAGATACCACGCCTCAAACGGCGGCAGATCCTCAAAAAACGGTTGTAAAAAGGTGTATAGAGTCTGTAAATTTACCGTTTCCAGACGTTCCGCCTGCGTAACCGACGGAGCGATCATCGCTGTAAAGCGTTTCACCTTTCCGATAAAACACGCAGGCACAGTTGTATAGACTGTCCGGATCTCCGGCTGCAGTTCGAAAAAAGCGGCAACTTCTTCGGCATCCTCTGTTGGGATACACGCGATAGCCTGTGTGTCCAGGATCGCGATACAGCCGCCGTTCTGCGTTTGATAAAACCGCGCGATGGTCGTGTCGTGATACGCTTCCCACCACGCAAGCAAGCGACCGGAGACCGGCTCTTGTCCGGTAAAGCCCTCCGGCAACGCCTTATCGATCAGCGAGATCATACCGTAGCCTCCCATACCGGCAGGGTATTGAGCAATAGCTCCAACAGCCGATAGGTATCGGTAATATCCTGCTCTTTAAGCACGCAGGACGGTGAATGAATATAGCGGCACGGCAGGGAAACGGCTGCCACGTAGGCACCCTCTTTCGCGCGCTGAAAAGCACCGGCATCGTTTCCGCCGGCAACCATCGTTTTGGTCTGTGTCGGGATACCGTGCTTCTCCGCTAAATCGCGAATATACGTATACAACGCCGGATCATACATCGTTTGCCGATCCATAAAGGAAACGACCGGACCGTCTCCCATACGGCAGACCTGCTTATCCGACGGCACACCCGCGCTGTCGGCGGCAGTCGTGGAATCCACCACCACCGCGATCTCCGGCTGTGCCGCATACGCGGCTGTCACCGCGCCGCGCAACCCGATCTCCTCCTGTACGGTGAAGACCAACGTGATATCGTATTCCGGCTGTGTATGCGCCAACCGCAGCAGCAGTGCACATCCGGCGCGGTCGTCCAGTGCTTTCGCACAAAACACATCATTATGGAGCGGTAAACAGTTCGCCGTAAAGGTCACGGCGTCCCCTTCTTTCGCTACCGCTCTTGCCTCTTCTGCGGAATCGGCACCGATATCAATCAACATACGGCTAACGGCAGGGATCTTGGTTTTCCCCTCCCCTTTGCACTGATGCACGGCTTTTCCGCCAATCACACCGGCGTGACCGTTCACCCACACCTGTCGGGAAAACAAAACATCCGCCGTGATACCGCCGACCGTATCAAAACGCAGATACCCGTCATCGGTGATGCCGGTAACTATACCGCCCACCTCATCCATATGCGCGGCAAACAACACCTTCTTCGGCGCAGGTCGGCGGCCTTTCAGTGAAACGAAACAATTCCCCATACGGTCAGCGCGAACCTCGCTGACGGCAGGTGCATCCTTTAACCGCGAGGTGATATACTCACGCACACGATGCTCGCGGCCGGAAATACCGGGCAGTGTGCACAGTTCTTTCATTGTGTTAATCACGGCACAGCACCTCCCCATTCGCGACAAATGCCGCCATCAAGTTAGCAACCGCCTCCACATCCCGCAGTGAAACGATTTCCGCAGGTGTGTGCATATACCGTAACGGGATCGAAAGCAGCGCCGTAGGGATCCCTTCGGCCGTCAAGCTTACGACATCAGCATCCGTACCGGTCGTACCACCCATAACCTCACACTGGTAGGCAACAGCGTTTTTGTCCGCCAATCCACGCAACGTTT
The DNA here is from genome assembly GCA_964482275.1 of uncultured Eubacteriales bacterium. GTDB lineage: Bacteria > Bacillota > Clostridia > Oscillospirales > Acutalibacteraceae > RGIG3009. Next base: position 1,331 of record CAYZXC010000080.1, on the reverse strand, counting down.
CTGTCATTGTCATATTCAAAACCGGTGACATGCCGAGCATAACCCCGCCGCCGAGCGTACCGCAGGAAGCCTTGTCCGCATCGGGTGTATGCGCAAAACTGACATCCACGATGATCGCGGCATCCGGTCGAATACCGTATGCCGCCGTCTTGGAACCCCGCATTCCCAGTTCCTCCTGCACACAGAACGCCACTACCAAATTAACCGGTAACGCCTGTCCTTTGAGCAGTGATAACGCATATAGAATCGCCGCCACACCGGCGCGATCGTCCAACGCTTTAGCACATATGCGCCCATGTAACAATTCTTCAAAATGTGCGGCAAACGCCACTCGTGTACCGAGCGGGATACGCGACTTTGCCTCTTCGGCACTCATACCGACGTCGATACCGCGTTCGGCAATTTCCGGAAGCGGTGCATCGTCCTTTGCCAAATGAGCGGGGGTCGCACAAAACACACCGTTACAGGGCGGATCCGACAGTACCGTGATCGGAGCGGCCGATAACGCGCGGTTATCCACCCCGCCGCACGGCGCCACGCGCAGGAATCCGCGTTCGTCAATATTCGTGACCGTAAACCCGATCTCGTCAATATGAGCTTCGAGCAGCAGTGTCGGTGCATCGGGAGTATCCGACGGAAGGATCCCCCAGACGTTCCCCAAGCGATCACGGTGAATATCCGTTGTAAAAGCAGACAACAGCTGAGCCGCCACATCGGACGCCTCGCCGCATCCGTTCACGCCGGATGCTAAACAGAGATCGCGCAGCATCGTTTTCAGTTTCATAGCTCGTTTCCTCACAAATCGTTTACAAGTTGCTTAAAGTGATTGCCTCGTTCTTCAAAGTTCGTATACATATCAAAGCTTGCGCTGGCAGGCGACATAAACACAATATCGCCGTTTTTAGCGATTTTATCGGCCGCTTTGACCGCCTCTGCCATATCCGCGACGCGGTAGATCGGCAGATCGGAGCAAGCGCGTATAGCGGTTTCAATAGCGTTTGCGGTAGCGCCGAGCAAGATCGCGGCAGACACCGTTTCGGCGGCGATTGGGCCGAGCGGATCGTACGGAATGTGTTTATCGTATCCGCCCGCGATCAAGATCACCTTTTGGTCAAAGGCTTTCAGTCCCGCAATGGTACGTGACGGACTGGTACCGATCGAATCGTTATACCAGCGGACACCGTTCCGCTCACGAACCAGCTCACAGCGATGTGCCACACCGCTGAAGGTGCGAGCAAACTCTGCCATTACCGATACCGGTACCACACCCCAGACAGCCGCAAACGCCGCCAGATAATTTTCGATGTTGTGTACCCCCGGAATGCGAATAT
>CAYZXC010000079.1:0-5911 GCA_964482275.1 uncultured Eubacteriales bacterium | reverse complement strand
TGATCCAGTAAATTTTCGATAGTCATGTTTCTTCGTTCCTTCCGTATTTTTCTAATATATCCTTTACAATGCACGCTGGCACAAATTCACGGATATCGCCGCCGAGTGACGCCACCTGCTTGACCAGGCTGGACGACAGATACATATACTCGGCGTTCGTCGTCAGGAAGACCGTTTCCACCGACGGGTTCAGCTTGCGGTTGGTGAGCGCCATCTGGAATTCGTATTCAAAATCCGACATCGCGCGCAAGCCCTTGACGATCACATTCGCCTGCTTCTCGCGGGCGTATTCCGCGAGCATACCGCTGTAGGCTTCCACCTCCACGTTCGCAAGCGTCGCAGTGGCGCGCTTGAGCAGCTCCACACGCTCCTCCTGTGTAAACAGCGGGTTCTTGTTATTATTAACCATCACAACGACGATCACCTTATCGAACATCGCCGCCGCGCGGGAGATGATATCAAGATGACCGCAGGTCACCGGATCAAAGCTACCCGGACAAATCGCCAGTTTCATAGTCGCCCTCTATTCTTTCACACGGTACAGCCGCACAACTACCCGCCCGTACCGATACGAGCGGTACAGAGAAAACGTTCCGACCGTTTCCGGCAGTTGCGTCTCGCGATCACTCTCGCAGACCACGGTACCGCCTGCCGCCACCTTGCCGGAAAGCTGTTCCAGACACGGTGTCAGCAGCTCTGCCGCATACGGCGGATCTAAAAACACCAGATCAAACTGCCGTGTCGTGTGTGCGAGATACTCCAACGAATCGCGGCACACCACTTCGGCACTCGCTTCCAGCTTTGTCGCTTTCAGGTTGCGGCGGATCACCTCCACCGCTTCGCGGCTACGATCTACAAACACGCAGGCACGCGCACCGCGGCTGAGCGTTTCAATGCCCATCTGTCCCGAACCGGCAAACAGATCCAATACCCGCCGCCCCTCGATCTCAAAGCTGATGGCGGAGAAAAGCCCTTCCTTGACCCGCTCGACCGTCGGACGCGTGTCCAACCCCGAAAGCGTTTCCAGGCGGCATCCCCGCGCTGTTCCGGTAATAACTCTCATACAACCTCTATTATCCCATTATCTGCGGATAATGTCAACATTTTTATCAAAATCACGCCTGCACGGCCGCCTTGAGCGCCGCGACGCGGTCAGTGCGCTCCCACACAACGTCCAGATCCTCGCGCCCGATATGGCCGTACGCCGCCAGAGAACGGTAGATCGGCTGACGGAGTTCGAGCGTGTCGATGATCGCTGCGGGACGGAAATCGAACACGCGGCTCACCGCCGCGGCGAGCACCTCATCCGCTACCATACCGGTACCGCGGGTATCTACGCGCACTGAAACCGGATTGGCTACGCCGATGGCGTACGCAAGCTGTACCTCACACTGGGTCGCGAGGCCCGCCGCGACGACGTTTTTCGCCGCGTACCGCGCCATATACGAAGCGGAGCGGTCCACTTTCGTGGGATCCTTACCGGAGAACGCACCGCCGCCGTGGCAGGCATAGCCGCCATAGGTATCCACGATGATCTTGCGGCCGGTCAGACCGCTGTCGCCCTGCGGGCCGCCCACTACGAATCGTCCGGTGGGGTTAACGAAGATCTTGGTGTTCTCATCCATCAGTTGCGCCGGCACCACCGCCTTGATGAGCTTGGCCGTGATATCGGCACGGATGGTTTCCAACGTCACTTCGGGATCGTGCTGAGTCGATACGACGACAGTATCCACGCGCACCGGCGTGTGTCCGTCGTATTCCACCGTCACCTGCGTTTTGCCGTCGGGACGCAAGTAAGACAGCGTGCCGTTTTTGCGCAGTGCCGTGAGCTCCTTTGCCAGATGATGCGCGAGCGAGATCGGCAACGGCATCAGCTCAGGGGTTTCGTCGCACGCGAAGCCAAACATCAGCCCCTGGTCGCCCGCACCGATACGGTCGTATGCGTCACCCTGTTCCTCACCGCGCACCTCGATCGCCTCGTTGACGCCCATTGCGATATCGGGCGACTGCTCGTCCAGCACGGTCATCACCGCACAGGTGTTGCCGTCAAAGCCGATCGCGGCGTTGTTGTACCCGATATCGTTCACCACACCGCGCACGATCTTCGGAATATCCACCGACGCGCCCGTGGTGATCTCGCCCATCACCATCACCATACCGGTGGTGGTCACCGTTTCACACGCGACGTGCGCCGCGGGATCCTGTGCGATGATCGCGTCCAACACCGCGTCGGAGATCTGATCGCACACCTTGTCCGGATGTCCCTCCGTTACGGATTCCGACGTAAAAAAATGTCTTGCCATAGTTGTTTTCTCCCTTTCTTTGCCGAAAAAAGCGCCCCGTACAGAATACGGGGCGTATCTCCACCTCATCTGTCGGTCAAAACCGCAGGATTTAGCACCTTGCACATCGCTTGCAGGTTGCCGGGCTTCACAGGGCCTGTCCCTCCGCCGCTCTTGATAAGGACCTATTCAATTTGCAGGTACTATTCTATCACATTTTGTCAGTTTGTCAATACAAAAGTGTGATGGTATGTAACCGATGGAAGGTTTCTCCTGCTTTGACACAGTGAATACCGAACTTTTTGCTAATGTCGCCGTCGTGACCCATCACGTCGGGGAAACCGCACCACGGCTCCACGCACAAAAACGGCGCGTGTTTCGGCTGCCACAACAGTAAATGGTCAAAGCCCTCATATACGACTTCCACGCCGCGACCCGTTTCTTTGTTTCGGAGAATCAGCGAGTTGGACTTGCTGCCGTCGCGGAAATTGAGCGAATCGTTAAAGAAAAGCTCCTCGTTCAGCGGAAACACCTTGCTGTTGTCGAGGATGAGTTTCTTATCGTTGCTCGTGCTGATGTTGTACGAGCTGTACAGCGTTTCCGCTTCGGGGAACACGATCTCATATTCCCCGACCCCCTCCGGACAAGCGTACGCCTCGTGCGCACCGATCGACATATACAGCGGCTTTTCTGCGGGATTAGTCACGTCGTACGCCACCTCGATCGTGTCGCCGTTCAAGCGATACGTGATGCGCAGCTCGTATGCAAACGGATAGTTAACGCGGCTTTCTTCGTCATCACGGAGTAAAAACGTTGCCTCCGTTTCTGTAGCGCTCTCCACCTCAAACAATTTGGTCCACGCATACCCGTGCTTCGGCAACGAATACGTCTTGCCCTCATAGTGGTACTCGCCGTTGATGAGCCCGCTGCAGATCGGGAACAGCACCGGCGCGTGCTTGCCCCAGAACGCGGGATCGGCGTGCCACAGGTATTCCGTGCCGTTTGCCGCAAGCACCGAGGTCATCTCGGCACCCTGCTCCTTGATCGTGACGGTCATTGCTTCATTTTTCAGTGTAACCATTGCGTTTCTCTCCTTTTTACTTTTCCCACTTATCACATAGCGCGTGTATCTGCGCCGTAAACTTGGCAAGATCCTTGTTCGCGCGTCCGCGACTGTTTTCGATCACGCGCACAAGCCGCTGTCCTGCGGCGGCAAGCTTACCGAACACGGTATTCTCGCGGCGGGTATCCCCCGCTTTGCGCTCAACGCGCCGACGGCTGCCCTGCTCGACCTGCCGATCGTTCAGCAGCTCCCACGCATCGCCACTGTACGGTGCGGTCACCTGCTGTTGCTGTTCGCTTGACAGGCGTGCGGCTAAGGTCTCGCACGCACCCTCATCGCCGTGGTTGACAAACACCCGCGTGGGCTTCGGATCAAACGACGCCACCCACCGCAGCAAGCCGTTGTCGTCCGCGTGGCTGCTGATGCTGTTGAGCTTGGTGATCTCGGCATTGACCTCAATGGTCTCACCGAACAGCTTGACTTCCTTGGCACCGTCCAGCAACAGACGGCCGATGGTGTTCACCGATTGATACCCGACAAACAAGATCGTGCTTTCTGCCCGCCACAGATTGTGCTTGAGATGGTGGCGAATACGCCCCGCCTCACACATACCGCTGGCAGACAGGATGACCTTTGAGCGCTTATCCGCGTTGATCTCCCGCGAATCGTCCGCCGTTACCGAGGTGGAAAGTCCCGCAAAGCCGATGGGGTTCTTGCCGCTTTGCACCAACGCGCGTGTCTCCTCGTCGTAACACTCCATTGCGGTCGGCCCGAAAATGCGGGTGGCCTCCACCGCCAGCGGACTGTCCACCACCACCGGAAATTCGCCGTGACCTTTAACTAAATTCTGCTCCTTGATCTGACGGATAAAATACAGCATTTCCTGCGTGCGTCCCACCGCAAACGACGGAATGACCACGTTGCCGCCTCGGTCAAAGGTGCGCTGGATCACCGCCGCCAAATCGCGGACGTAATCCGGCTTTTCCTCGTCATGACTGCGGTCGCCGTAGGTGGATTCCACCACCACGTAATCGGCGGTTTTCAGCAGCTGCGGATCGCGCAGGATGGGTTTGTTGTCGTTGCCGATATCCCCCGAAAACACAATGCGCTTTTCCTCGCCGTTTTCTCTGGCGGTCACCGTGATGGAGGACGAACCGAGCAGATGCCCCGCGTCGGTAAAGGTCACCGACACCTCATCGAACGGCGTGTACACCGTATCGTAATCACACGGCACGAACTGCGGCAGTACACCCTCCACGTCCTGCATGGTATACAGCGGCACGTACGGCGGCTGACCCGCGCGCTGTGCCTTGCGGTTGCGCCACTGTGCTTCAAATTCCTGAATATGTGCCGAATCGCGCAGCATGATCTGACACAGCTCGACAGTCACGCGGGTGGCATACACCGCACCGCGAAACCCATGGGCATACAGCATCGGGATCTTACCCGAATGGTCGATGTGCGCGTGTGTCAGCAGCACCGCGTCGATCAGCGAGGGAGCAACCGGTATCTCCTGATTTTCAAACAGATCCCGTCCCTGCTCCATGCCGCAGTCGATGAGTATTTTTTTACCGCCGACCGTCAACAGCGTACAGCTGCCGGTGACCTCGTGCGTAGCACCTAAAAACGTGATCTTCATCACTCAGCCCCCTTTTCTATATTATATGACGATTCCCCCGCCCTTACAAGACATTTTCTAAAAAAATACTTCGTTGGAAAAGAGTGGATTTTTCCGGTGGCATCCGTTATAATGAAACTACGTATCAAGCACAAGGAGGTATCCCCCTATGCAGAAGCTCAATTACAAGCGCACGATCCTAGTCGGCTTTGCCTTCTTTCTCATCAGTGCGTTCTGGCAGGCGTACGACGCCACCATTCCGGTCATTCTAACCAACAAATTCGGTATGTCGCAGACCTGGTCAGGCATCATTATGGCGCTCGATAACGTGCTGGCGGTGTTTATGCTGCCGCTGTTCGGCGCGCTCAGCGACAAATGCAAGACTCGCTTCGGCAAGCGCACCCCGTTCATCACTGTCGGCGCGGCGGTCGCCGCCGTGGTGCTGATCGGCCTGTCGTTCGTCGATAACGTTCAGCTGCAACAGATCGCGGCGGTATCCGAGATCGACGATCCCGCCGCTCTGACCGTCATTTACGAGTCACAGGGCGATAAGACCTTAAAAACTCCCGAAGGGGATGCCTTCGTCCTGTCCGACGAATTCACGTTGGAGGAATTCACCCGCATCACGTGTAAAATAACGAGCGAGGACGGCAAGACCGAGACCTCCAAGGACTACACCAACTTTGTCGCCCCCGCGCGCCAGGCGTATGTTGCCGAGGTCACCGCGCAGAATCCCGGCTCTCTCATTTCCTTTATTGCATTGTTGCTTGTGTTGCTCATCTCCATGGCGACCTTCCGCTCCCCCGCGGTCGCACTGATGCCGGACGTCACCGTCAAACCGCTTCGCAGTAAAGCAAACGCCGTCATCAACCTGATGGGCACCGCCGGCGGCATCCTCGTGTTGGTGTTGGGCATGGTGTTTGCCACCTCCGCCGTGCAAAACGCACT
>CAYZXC010000078.1:0-5987 GCA_964482275.1 uncultured Eubacteriales bacterium | reverse complement strand
GAGGTTACCGAACATCAGCATACCGACCAGTGACACGGATTTCGGTGCGATGAGGCCGGCAATGACCGTTACCACGATGGGGAACAGGATGCGCGTTTTGCGGGAAACGGACGAAGGGTTATAGGACATATGGATCATACGCTCTTTCTTTGTCGTCACCAGCTTGATGGCCGCGGGTTGAATGATCGGCACCAGTGCCATATAAGAATATGCGGCAACCATGATCGCAGGCAGCAGAGGCGTTTGCAGCACGTTGGCGACCAGAATGGCGGTGGGGCCGTCCGCCGCACCGATAATACCGATGGAGGCGGCATCCTTGAAATTATAGCCGAGCAGCGTGGCGACAGCAACCGTCAAAAAGATACCGAACTGTGCCGCACCGCCGAACAAAAACATTTTCGGGTTGGAGAGCAGCGGGCCGAAGTCGATCATGGCACCGATGCCGATAAACAGGATCAGCGGCAGGGCTTCCGATGCTTCAATGCCGACCTTGAACAGCCAGTCAATAATGCCTTCCGATCCGTCAGCGGCCGTGCCGATCGCGCCGGAGAAGGGCAGGTTGACCAAGATAGCGCCGAGGCCCATCGGCATCAGCAAAGACGGTTCAAAGTCCTTGGCGATCGCCAACCAAATGAGCAGGCCACCCACCGCTAACATGACTAAATTTTTCCAGCCTCCGTCCTCTGTTACGAAGAACACAAGGCTCTCCCACAGGAACTCAAAATGGTGCAACATATATGGTACATCCTTTCCGTTATTTACATACATCCCTTATTATATAAAATAAATGCACGTTTTTCAACACTGAAAAGACACTTTTTTTAAAAAACAAGACGGGGCGCACAACAGAAAATAATAGGGCTTGACGAACGAGAAGGGATGTTTTATAATTACTGTAGGTTCATATGCGGTGAAGGCCGTAAAATACATGCATTTTATACAAAGGGGTGCTATTCTCCATGCAGGAAATGGACGTCAGACTCATTTTTAGCGTGTTGTTGGCGCGGATCAAATGGATCGTTGCCAGCGTTGCGGTAGGCGTACTGCTGTTTGCATCGTATGCCTATTTCTTTGTTCCGGAACAGTATACCTCGTCGTCTCTCTTGTACGTTCGTAATATGGCGTCGGATACGCAGGCGAACAGTACAACGGCCAGCAACCTGTCAGCTGCCGAATATCTGGCCAATACCTACGCCGTTGTGATGAAGACCGAGCCGGTCTTGCAGAAAGCCTATACGCGTCTGGGCGGTGCGGTGTCTGTGGCGGAACTGAAAGGTATGGTATCTTCCTCGCTGATGGAAGACACGACCTTGCTACAGGTGTCTGCCAAGCATGGGGATCCGGAGACCGCGCGTCTCGCCTGCAGTGCGATGGCATATGCAATCGCAGACACCTTCCCGACCATTACCGGTGAGGTCACTTCTGCGAAGGTCATTGAGGATGCTACCACGGCGGTTCAAACCTCGCCGAACGTGTTGCGCAATGCCTTGATCGGCGCGCTGATCGGTTTGGTGGCTTCGGTGGCGTTCGTTCTGCTGCGCGAATTTTTGGATAACACGATTCGGGATAAAGAGAGTCTGCAGATGCAGATCGACGTTCCGGTGCTGGGCGAGATCCCCAGCTTTACACCGAACGGAAAGGGGGACAAGCGCCATGCGTAATGCCAGAGAAAAGGGCGCAGGGAACGCGCGTCCCATTGCGACGACCTTCCAGATCGTCGAGGCGTACAAGACGGTTCGTACCAACCTGTTGTTTGCTTTGGCTCCGCACAAGCGGAAGATCGTTTTGTTTTCGAGTGCCGAGCCCAACGCCGGCAAAACGACGGCTTCTTCTAATTTGGCGATCACGATGGCGCAGACCGGTGCACGCGTGTTGCTGATCGACGCAGATCTGCGCAAGCCGTCTCAGCACAAGACCTTCCGTGTGAAAAAGCACAACGGTCTTTCGCGGATTCTGTCCGGCGAGCTTGCCTTTGAGGATTGCGTGTGCCGCGAGGTGGCACAGGGGATGGATCTGCTTCCCAGCGGTTCTCTGCCTCCGAATCCGTCCGAGCTTCTTGGTTCGGAAAATATGGATAAATTGCTGGACGAGGTGTCCGCTCAGTATGACTATGTTTTTATTGACACTCCGCCGTTGTGCGTGGTGTCGGATTCGTTGGTGCTGTGCGAAAAGGCTGCCGGCACCGTGCTGATCACCCGTCAGGGCCAGACGACGTACGAGGAGCTGCGCCGCGCGGTGGAAAATATCCGAGACGTGCAGGGGAATCTGTTGGGCGTTGTGATTTCGGATATGAAGGAAAGCAACCGTCCGTACAGCCGTTACGATCGGTATAAGTATTACAAAGCACACGATTATTCCTATACGCAAGCGCCTGAGATGTAAGGCTGCGCTGCGGTATATTTGCCACGCCCATTTCTCTCCCGCGTCGCGGGAGACTTGAGGTGATTTTAAGTGAAAACAGAGAATCAAGTGACTGGGCGCAGTCGCTTTTCTCAGGTGCGGGAGCTGTGCATCGTCCTGATAGACATGGTGATTCTTGCCGTTAGCTTGTTCGCCTTGTATTGCCTGTCGATGCAAAGCGACGGTGGATATTTCGTGCAGTTTTCCAGCAACCGAGAAGGGTACGCTCAGCTGCAGTTTTTGCTGCTGGGACTGTGTATCTTACTCAGTATGATCGTATTTAAGACCTATGCCAGCCTGTGGCGGTATGCCATGAGCCGTGAGTATTTGGCGTTGTTCAAGGCAGGTGCGGTAGGTTATATCCTGTATTTGTTGGTTGCCGGTATCGTGTTTCGGCAGTTGCCACCGGTGATCCCGATGCTGTTTTCGACCATGGTGCCGGTTTTGCTCATGCTGTTGATGCGGTTGTGCTATCGTCGATATCGGGATTGGACGACCTTTAGCCGTATGGCACAAAACAAGACGGCGGCAATCATTGTGGGCGCCGGTGACGCTGGGGCGTTGTTGTTAGGCGAGATGCGCCGCAATGTGAATAACACCTATCGTCCGGTGTGCTTGGTGGATGACGATCCGCTGAAGATCGGTAAGCAGATACAGGGCGTACCGATCGAGGGGCCGATCGAAAAAATGGCGGAGATCGTAGAGCGGTATAAGGCTCGTACCATCTATGTGGCGATCCCGTCTGCCAACGAAAAGAAGCATCAGGAGATCTTACAGACCTGTATGCCGCTTGGGTGCAAGGTGCGCGTATTGCCGGACATACTGGCGTTTTCCGAAAGATCAAAAGAGCCGCTGATGCAACAAGCGCGCGAGGTGTGCATTGAGGACTTGCTTGGTCGTCCGCAGGTCGTATTTGACGGTGACGTAAGCACTGCGTTTTTACGCGATAAGGTCGTTATGGTGACCGGTGGCGGTGGTTCGATCGGTTCGGAGCTGTGCCGCCAGATCGCAAAGCAGAAGCCGAAGCAGCTGATCGTCGTGGATATCTATGAGAACAACGCATACGATATCCAGCAGGAGCTGCGGTATGTGCACGGACAGGCGTTGGATCTGCGCGTCGAGATCGCCTCGGTGCGCGATGAGCATAAGGTCAATCGGTTGTTTGAACGGTATCATCCGCAGATAGTCTTTCATGCGGCGGCGCACAAGCACGTGCCGTTAATGGAAAACTGTCCGGAGGAAGCGATCCGCAACAATGTGTTTGGTACTTATCACGTTGCCAAAGCGGCGGACAAATATCAGGCGGAGAAGTTTATCCTCGTCTCTACCGACAAGGCGGTCAACCCGACGAACGTGATGGGGGCTTCCAAGCGGTTGTGCGAGATGGTCGTGCAGGGTATTGGCAGTTCCAGTAAGACCTGCTTTGCCGCCGTACGGTTCGGGAATGTGTTAGGTTCAAACGGATCCGTTATTCCGCTGTTCCAGCGGCAGATCCAACACGGTGGTCCGGTCACGGTGACCGACAAGCGGATCATTCGGTATTTTATGACCATTCCTGAAGCGGCGCAGTTGGTGTTGCAATGCGGGGCGATGGCCGAGCAATCGGAGATCTTCGTACTGGATATGGGGTCACCGGTCAGTATTTTGGAGCTTGCTGAAAACATGGTGCGCCTATCCGGCTATACACCGTATGTGGACATGCAGATCGTCGAGACCGGACTGCGGCCGGGCGAAAAGCTCTATGAGGAGCTGCTGATGCGTAGCGAGGATCTGACGGTGACGACCAATCACAAGATCTTTATCGAGCATCAAAAAGTACCCTTTACGCTGGAGGATGTCCGCGCAAAGCTGCGTGAGCTGGATGACGCGCTCGCGACCGATTCCAAGGATAAGATCGTTACGACCATGAAAAAACTGGTGCCGACTTATAAAAGTCCGGAGGAGGTCAACACGAAAGCGGTTGCGGATCTGGACTATACAGTAGCGGTACACTCTTGAAAATCTTATAAATAGGGACAGGCAAAAAAACCGTTCTTTCTTCATACAGTGTGGAGAAAGGACGGTTTTTTATGTTGTTGGAAATTTTCGGGGCATTGTCGCGCATTTTTTTCATGGCGCTTCAGGTCGTCAACACCGGCTCGTTTCCGCATCCGTTGTCGGCAGAGGAGGAGCTGGCCTGTCTGGTAGCGTTCCGCGAACACGACGATCTGGCGGCGCGCAACCGGTTGGTGGAGCATAATCTGCGCTTAGTCGCACACATCATCAAGAAATACTACAGCTCGGTTCGCGATCAGGATGATCTGATCTCCATCGGCACGATCGGGCTGATAAAGGCCATCAACACCTTTGATTATACCAAGGGCGTTAGGCTGGCGACCTACGCCTCGCGCTGCGTGGAAAATGAGATCTTAATGTATTTCCGCGCGAACCGCAAGACGGCACAGGACGTGTCGATTATGGAGCCGATCGAAACGGATAAAGAAGGACATTCCTTGACGCTGATGGATGTGATCGCACAGGATGATACCATTTTAGAAGATCTTGATCTGAAGATCAATTCCACCAAGCTGTACCGGTATATGGAGGAATCGCTGAACGAACGGGAAAAGGAGATCATTCGGTGGCGGTACGGACTGATCAATGATCCGATGACGCAGCGGGAGGTCGCTAAAAAGCTGAACATTTCGCGTTCGTATGTGTCGCGTATCGAAAAGAAAGCACTGGAAAAACTGCGCAAGCGGTTTGAGCGAGGCGACGTGCGGCCAAATCTATACAAGTACACACCATAAAAGAAGCACCCGATACCGAGCGGTATCGGGTGCCGTACGTTTTTAGAAATTAGTCCTCGCGGCGGCGGGTGTCACGGCGGCGGAAACCACCCTGACGGGATGCCGGACGGCGGGGCTCGTCGTCGGATTCCTCAACGGTCAGACCCTCGACCTGCACCAGCGCATCGCGGCGGGACAGGTTGATGCGGCCCTGCTCGTCGATCTCAACGACCTTGACGAGGATCTCGTCGCCGACGGTGACAACATCTTCGACCTTCTCAACGCGCTTGACATCCAGCTTGCTGATGTGCACCAGGCCTTCCTTGCCGGGAGCGATCTCAACGAACGCGCCAAACGCCATCAGACGGGTCACGCGGCCCTTGTAGATCGCGCCGATCTCAGGATCCTTGGCGATGGTTTCGATGATGGCGAGAGCCTGCTTCGCGTTCTCGGTGTTGACGGCGGCGATGAACACCGAGCCGTCCTCCTCAATGGTGATGTCGCAGTTGCAATCCGCCTGGATCTTCTGAATGACCGAGCCGCCCTTACCGATGACCTCGCGGATCTTGTCCACGTCGATCTTGGTGGAGAGCATCTTCGGTGCCCAGGGGGAGAGCTCCTCGCGCACAGCCGGAATGGCTTTGAGCATGATCTCATCGAGGATGTACAGACGAGCCTTGTAGGTCTTTTCCAACGCCTCTTTGATGATGGCGGGGGTCAGACCGTGTACTTTGAGGTCCATCTGGATAGCGGTGATACCCTTGTGAGTACCGCCGACCTTGAAGTCCATATCGCCGAAGAAATCTTCGAGGCCCTGAA
>CAYZXC010000077.1:0-6072 GCA_964482275.1 uncultured Eubacteriales bacterium | reverse complement strand
ACGTCGAGCGAATCCTCTTCCGTGCGGATATCCGCAATGCGACGGTACATATCGAGTCGCTGTGCGTTGGTGCCGATATAGCTTTCCGGAATGTGCGCTGATACCGGCAGGTCGATCAGGCACTCCGCTTCGCGGGTCTTTGGTCGGCCTTTTTCCTCGTCAACCGCTTCGGCAAGCAGACGCAGATACAGATCGTACCCGACGGCCTCCATATGCCCGTGCTGCTGTGCGCCGAGCAGGTTTCCTGCGCCGCGGATCTCCATATCGCGCATCGCGATCTTAAAGCCGGCACCGAATTCGGTGAATTCGCGGATGGCCTCCAGCCGCTTCGTGGACACGTCGCTGAGCACCTTGCCGCGCAGGAAGGTGAGATACGCAAACGCGCGGCGGGACGAGCGCCCGACTCTGCCGCGCAGCTGATGCAGCTGTGACAGGCCGAAGCGATCGGCATTTTCAATAATCAAGGTGTTGACGTTCGGCACGTCCACGCCGGTCTCAATGATGGTGGTACACACCAGAATATCAATTTCGTGGTCGATGACCTGCCGCCAGATATCCGACATTTCCTCCTCGGACATTTTGCCGTGTGCGAACGCGACTCTGGCTTCGGGAATCCGCATTTGTATGCCGGCGGCACAGCGCTCAATGGTGTCGGTGCGATTGTGCACGTAGTACACCTGCCCGCCGCGGCGCAACTCTCGGCGGATCGCGTCGGCGATGATGCCGTTATCGTGTTCCAACACGTACGTTTGCACCGGACGGCGATCCTGCGGTGCTTCCTCGATGATGGACATATCGCGGATACCGCTCATCGCCATATTGAGGGTGCGGGGGATGGGCGTGGCGGACAGCGTCAGTACGTCCACCTGCGGAGCAAGCTCCTTGATCCGTTCCTTTTGTGCAACACCGAACCGTTGCTCCTCATCCACGATGAACAGACCGAGATCACGGAATTTCACGTCCTTGGACAGCATGCGGTGGGTGCCCACCAGGATGTCTAACCTACCGGATGCCATATCCTTGAGGATCTTTTCCTGCTGTTTGGGCGTGCGGAAACGCGACAACATTTCGATCTGCACCGGAAATCCGTCAAACCGCTTGACTAAGGTATTGTAATGCTGAAACGCCAGAATGGTAGTGGGGACTAACAATACGCATTGCTTGCCTTGTGATACGCACTTGAACGCCGCGCGCAGTGCGACCTCGGTCTTGCCGAACCCGACGTCACCGCACAGCAGGCGATCCATTGGCACCGGACGCTCCATATCTGCCTTGATCTCGTCAATACAGCGCAGTTGGTCCTCGGTCTCCTCGTATTCAAAATGGCGCTCAAAATCGTACTGCCATTCGGTGTCGGACTCGAATGCGTAGCCGGGAGTCGCCATGCGCTGGGAATACAGGCAGATAAGCTCCTTGGCAATATCCTTGACCGCGGCGCGCACCCGCGTTTTGGTCTTTTGCCATTCCTGGCCGCCGAGACGGTGCAGGCGCACCTTGACCTCGTCCTTGTTTCCGATGTATTTGGATACCAGATCCAACTGCGTGACCGGCACGTACAGCGTATCGCCTTTATCGTATTGTAATTTCAGATAATCCTTGACGACGCCCTGTACCTCTAACTGGTGGATGCCCTGATACAGACCGATGCCGTGTGCCGCGTGGACGATATAATCACCGACGGTCAGCTCCGATAAGCTGTGGATCTCCGCACCCGCGGTGCGGTTTAAGCGCCGTTTGCGGCGATTCACCGTGATACGGCCGTGCGTGATAATACACAAATCGGCATCGGGGAATTCCGCACCGGCGGAAAGCCCCCCGCGCATCACCAGCACCTTGTCGCAGAGTGGCTTTTCGGGAGCGGGTGCATACAGAGCGGGGATGCCGCGGCTTTGCAGATCCTCGGCGAGCGTTTGCGCGTTTTTCTTTTCGGCACCCGCGAGCACGATACACGCCATACGGCGGGACAGGCAATCCTGCAGATCCTCACACAACAATGACAATCCACCCGACCACACCGGCAGCTGCCGACAGGTGAGGGAATGTAACCCGTGCACCGTGATATCGTTGCTGCTGCGCGCAAAGGCTTCCATCAATACGGTGGGGTGTGCTTCAAAATAACGGGACAGATCCTCAAAATCCATCTGATAGCGGCAGAGCTCCCGACACAAGCACCCCTCTTCCAACAGCGACCGAATATCCTCCTGCAGCTGCCAATCGGCGGAACGCACGCGCTCGCGCACCTTGGCGCTTTCGGAAACGATCAGCAACGCGTCCTTCGCGTAATCCAAGGCGGTGGCTGTTTCAGGATAAATGAGCGGCAGATAGCGGTCGGGTGCGGCGGGATGTGCACCGCCGCGCAGACGGTCGACATCTTTAAGCAGATGTTGCCGCACGGTATCGGCGTGCTTGCCCTTAAGAGTGGTGCTGAGTGTATCGAGTTTGTCGGCCAACTCGTCGGCGGAGTCGTATAAGACCTCGCAGGCGGGCGGGATATCCACAGCAGACAGCGCGTCGGTGCGCCGTTGGGAAAAAATATCAAAATACGAGATCGTGTCCACCGTGTCTCCCCACAGCTCGATACGAATGGGGGAGGCGTTTTGAGCGGGGTACACGTCAATGGTGCCGCCGCGCACCGCGTACTGGCCGGCACCCTCGATCTGGTCACAACGCGAATACCCGATGCGCGCGAGCGCAGCGGGCAGATCTTTTACGGGCAGATCCTGATCCCGCTTAAGATGCAGCGTGCGCGTGCGTAACGTTTCGGGTGGAACGGTATAGCTCATCACCGCGTCAACGCCTGCGACGACGACAGAATAGTCGCCGCTTACCATTTTGGACAGCACACCCAGGCGCAGCTGCTCGTATTCACGGGAGGCGGTCTCCGTTTGCCGCAACGACAACTCGCGGGACGGCAGCATCAGTGCGTTTTCACCGAGTGCGGCGAGATCCTCGCACAGCCGTGTCGCTTCTGCTTCGTCTGCCACGACGAAAAACGCTTTGCGGCCCATACGGGCGGCTAAAGCGTGCGTTAACAATACCTTATGGATGTGACCGGTACCGGTCAGCATGATCGGCGATCGACCCGCTTTCAGATCCCGTTCGACCGCCTTTAGGGTGTCAAGCTCCGACACGCCCTTTTTAAACACCGACATACGTTACCTCGAATAATTGTTCATCGCTTTGTCGATCTGCCCCTCCGCGATCAAAAGCGCGGCGTCGGCGGCATCGCGTGCCGCTGATACGATAGCGGATGCCTCCTCTTTGGTAAACCGCGAGAGCACCCACGCCGCTAAATCGTAATCGGGATGCGGCTTTTTACCTACGCCGATCTTGATGCGGGGGAACTGCTCGGAACCGCATTGGGTAATGATGCTGCGCATCCCACGCTGGCCGCCGTCACTGCCCTTGCGACGGATACGGACGGTGCCGACGTCGAGGGTCACGTCATCACAGATCACGACACAGTTTTCGGGCGGCAGCTTGTAAAACGACAGCGCTTCGCGCACCGCTTCGCCGCTGTTGTTCATAAAGGTCTGTGGCATCAATAACAGGATTTTCTTGCCGTTTACGGTCATCTCACCGCACAGCGATTTGAATTTTACGCGGTTGACGCGCACGCCGGCAGACTCCGCCAACGCCTCAACGGCGGCAAAGCCCGCGTTGTGACGCGTGCCCTCATATTTTTTACCCGGATTTCCGAGTCCCACGATCACAAAATCGATTGGGCCTGCGGGTGCCGGTTTTTTGAAAAACATATCCATCACCTCATAAAACCATCGGTTTCTTTTGGTATCCTTATTATGGCAAAAAAACAGCCGTTTTGCAAGAAGAATTTTGGCGGAGAGAACAGTCAAAGTTACCATAGTCTGCTTGTTTTTGAGCCAAATACTGGTACAATGTAATAAATTTAAAAAAATGAAAAAAACTACTTTTCAAGCGCGCATTATTTTGGTATAATATGGTCAGTTATGTTGACCATTCGGTCGACATAGAAAAATCTTGTCTGCAAATGTTAAAAATGTAGGAGGATGACTGTAGAATGAGTCAAAAGTATGTTTACCTGTTCAGCGAGGGTAATGCCACTATGCGTAACACCCTCGGCGGTAAGGGCGCAAACCTCGCCGAAATGACCGGCATGGGTCTGCCTGTGCCGCAGGGCTTCACCATCAGTACCGAAGCCTGCACCAAGTACTACGAAGATGGTCGCCGTATCAACGATGAGATCCAGGCGGAGATCATGGAGTACATCGAGAAGCTGGAAGCGATCGCCGGCAAGAAATTCGGCGACAAAGAGAACCCGCTGCTCGTGTCTGTGCGTTCCGGCGCGCGTGCTTCCATGCCCGGTATGATGGATACCATCCTGAACCTCGGTTTGAACGAAGATGTTGTCGAGACCCTGTCCGCCAAATCGGGCAACCCCCGTTGGGCGTGGGACTGCTATCGCCGTTTCATCCAGATGTACTCCGACGTCGTTATGGAAGTCGGTAAAAAGTATTTCGAGGAACTCATCGACGAGATGAAAGAAGCCAAAGGCGTGACGCAGGACGTTGACTTGACCGCTGACGACCTCAAAGAGCTCGCGGGTCAGTTCAAGGCTGAGTACAAAGCGAAGATCGGCGCGGAGTTCCCGACCGATCCCAAAGAGCAGCTTATGGGCGCTGTTAAGGCTGTGTTCCGTTCCTGGGACAACCCCCGTGCGAACGTGTATCGCCGTGACAACGATATCCCCTATTCCTGGGGTACTGCCGTTAACGTCCAGATGATGGCGTTCGGTAACATGGGCGACGATTGCGGTACCGGTGTTGCGTTTACCCGTGACCCCGCGACCGGCGAGAAGAAGCTGATGGGTGAGTTCCTGACCAACGCGCAGGGCGAAGACGTTGTGGCGGGTGTCCGCACTCCCATGCCGATCGCTCAGATGGCGGAAAAATTCCCCGAGGCGTTCAAGCAGTTCACTGAGGTCTGCCAGATCCTGGAAGACCACTATCGCGATATGCAGGATATGGAGTTCACCGTTGAGAACGGCAAGCTGTATATGCTGCAGACCCGTAACGGCAAGCGTACCGCGAAAGCGGCTCTGAAGATCGCTTGCGACCTGGTTGACGAAGGCATGATCACCGAGCAGCAGGCTGTTGCGATGATCGATCCCCGTAACCTCGATACTCTGCTCCATCCGCAGTTTGATCAGAAAGCTCTCAAAGCGGCTACCCCCGCCGGCAAGGGCTTGGGTGCTTCTCCCGGTGCTGCTTGCGGCCGTGTGGTGTTCACTGCTGACGACGCTGTGGCTTGGGCTGAAAAAGGCGAGAAGGTCGTTCTGGTTCGTCTGGAGACCTCTCCCGAAGATATCACCGGCATGAAGGCTGCTCAGGGTATCCTGACGGTTCGCGGCGGTATGACCTCTCACGCGGCGGTTGTTGCCCGCGGTATGGGTACCTGCTGCGTATCCGGTTGCGGTGAGATCAAAATGGACGAGGAGAACAAGAAGTTCGAGTTGGCAGGCAAAGTCTACAACGAGGGCGACTACATCTCCATCGACGGTTCCACCGGTAACATCTACGACGGCATCATCCCGACCGTTGACGCGGAGATCGCCGGCGAGTTCGGCCGCATCATGGCGTGGGCTGACAAGTATCGCCGCTTGAAGGTCCGTACCAACGCGGATACCCCTGCCGACGCGAAGAAAGCGCGCGAGCTGGGTGCTGAGGGTATCGGTCTGTGCCGTACCGAGCATATGTTCTTTGAAGAGGATCGTATCGCGGCATTCCGTGAGATGATCTGCTCCGATACCGTTGAAGAGCGCGAGGCGGCTCTCGCGAAGATCCTGCCCTATCAGCAGGGTGACTTCGAGAAGCTGTACGAGGCACTGGAAGGCTGCCCCGTCTGCATCCGTTTCCTGGATCCCCCGCTGCACGAGTTCGTTCCCACCGAGGAAGCCGACATCGCGGCGTTGGCACAGGCTCAGGGCAAGACGGTTGCGGATATCAAGAACATCATCGCTTCTCTGCACGAGTTCAACCCGATGATGGGTCACCGTGGCTGCCGTCTGGCTGTCACCTATCCGGAAATCGCGAA
>CAYZXC010000076.1:0-6102 GCA_964482275.1 uncultured Eubacteriales bacterium | reverse complement strand
CAAGCAGTGGGAGCGCCCATCGAGTCAGCGTGCTGGCTGATCAGGACGCAACCGCCGTCGATCAAAGCCTGAGCCGCCTGCTTCTCAAGCTGCTCGTCGTACCAAGAACCGGTGAAACGAACGTCCATCGTCACGTCCGGGCAAACGGATTTCGCGCCCAGATAGAAAGAGGTATAGCCGGACATAACCTCAGCAAAGGTGAACGCACCGACATAACCGATCTTGGGAACGATCGTGCTGTCGGCAGCCATCATCTCGTTGAGCTTCATACCGGCAACCACACCGGCCAGATAACGGCCTTGGTAAATGGAAGCAAAGGCATTGTGGAAGTTTGCGAGGTTAGCAGTGTGAGCCTGCGTACCGGTCGCGTGGCAGAATTCCACGTCCGGATACTCCTTCGCAGCCTTGATCATATAATCCTCGTGACCAAAACTGTCTGCAAAGATGATGTCGCAGCCTTCAACCTCGATCAACTCTTTCGCAGCGTCGTAGCAGGCCTCGGACTCAGGGATCTGAGTCTTCTGAACCATTTTCACGCCGGCGTTTTCGCAAGCCGCTTTCGCCGCATCAATGAAGTTCTTGTCGTAGGTGGACTGTTCATCATGCAGGAAGATGAAGCCAACGACCAGATCCTCCGACTCGTCGGACGAGCCACCGCTGCAGGCAACCAGACCGAAGACCATGACTACCGCCAGGAGAAGTGCCAGAATTTTTTTCATGTGTTTTCCCTCCGTTTTTTCTTTTTACATCCGCATAAGAACGCGGTTTGTAACTACATAAAGGTGATCCCCGTTTCGGGATCCATCGAGGCGATCCGCGCCAGTGACTCCACACGGACGCCCTGCGAACGCAGCAGATCACCGCCGCCCTGATACGCTTTTTCGATCACAATACCGGCGCCGACGGCCTCAGCCCCTGCCTGACGGACAATATCCGATAAGCCGAGGAGCGCCTGGCCCTTTGCGAGAAAATCATCGATGATCAGCACCCGATCCTCCGGGTGCAGGTATTGCTTGGACACCATAATGGTGTTGGTCACACCATGTGTGTACGAAGCCACCTGCGCAGAGTAGACGTCGTTTGCAATGTTGCTGGTCTTGGATTTCTTAGCAAAAACGACGGGCACGCCGAAATATTGCGCAGCAATACAGGCAACACCGATTCCGGAAGCCTCGACCGTCAAGATCTTGGTAACGCCCGAATCGTGAAACAACCGCTCAAACTCTTTACCGAGGTCACACAGCAAGGACACGTCGATCTGGTGGTTTAGAAAGCTATCCACCTTCAAAACATCACCGGGACGACATTCGCCGTCGCGCAGAATGCGATCTTCCAGCAGTTTCATCCGTGCACCTCCGCGGTAGGGTTGGTATCGTTTTCCACCAAATGAAAAACACACCATAATCATAACGCGCCAACCGTCAAAAGTCAACAGATAAAACACAAAAAACGGTGCTTTTGACACAAAAAGCAAGGCCCACCGTACAAGATACAGTGGGCCTTGAGATCAAAACGCTATTTTTGTGTCTAAATATTGCTTCAGATCGGCGATCGCAATGCGCTCCTGCTGCATGGTATCACGGTCACGCACCGTAACGCAGCCGTCCTCAGCGGAATCAAAGTCATAGGTGATGCAGAACGGCGTACCGATCTCATCCTCGCGGCGATAACGCTTACCGATGGAGCCGGCATCGTCAAAGTCGACCATGAAATACTTGGACAGCTCGTCGCGGATCTTCACAGCTTCCTCCGACAGTTTCTTCGACAGCGGCAACACCGCAGCCTTGAACGGTGCCAGTGCCGGATGCAGGCGCAGTACCACACGGATATCGTTCTTCTCGGCGTCCACGACCTCTTCGTCGTACGCGTCGCACAGTACTGCCAGCACAGTACGCTCCACGCCCAGACTCGGCTCAACAACATACGGGATATAATGTTCACCGGTCTCTTGATCAAAATAGGTCATGTCCTTCCCGGAGGTTTCTTGATGTTGCGTCAAGTCATAGTCGGTACGATCCGCTACGCCCCACAGTTCGCCCCAACCAAACGGGAACAAAAACTCAAAGTCGGTCGTGGCCTTGGAATAGAAACACAACTCCTCCGGATCGTGGTCACGCAGACGAAGATTTTCGTCCTTGAGGCCGATTGCCAGCAGCCAGTTGTGGCAGAACTCGCGCCAATACGAGAACCATTCCAGATCCGTGCCGGGTTTACAGAAAAACTCCAATTCCATCTGTTCAAATTCACGCACGCGGAAAATAAAGTTACCGGGGGTTATTTCGTTGCGGAAGGATTTGCCGATCTGACCGATGCCAAACGGCAGCTTTCTCCGCGCACTACGTTGAACGTTGGGGAAATTCACAAAAATGCCTTGTGCGGTTTCGGGGCGGAGATACACTGTGTTTTTCGCATTCTCGGTAACGCCCTGGAAAGTTTTAAACATCAAATTAAACTGGCGGATATCGGTAAAGTTATGTTTGCCGCACGTAGGACAAGGAATGTTGTGCTCCTCGACGAACGCCTTCATTTCATCCTGTGAAAACGCATCAATGGGTTTAGGCAACTCAAATTTGTTTTCGGCACACCAATCCTCGATCAGTTTATCGGCGCGGAAACGCTCATGACATTCACGGCAATCCATCAACGGATCGGAGAAGCCCGCCAAGTGACCGCTGGCCACCCAAGTTTGCGGATTCATCAAGATCGCTGCATCCAGACCGACGTTATAAGGATTTTCTTGGATAAACTTCTTCCACCAAGCGCGTTTGACATTGTTTTTCAGTTCCACGCCGAGCGGACCGTAGTCCCACGTGTTGGCGAGACCGCCGTATATATCGGAGCCCGGATAGATAAATCCGCGCCCTTTGCACAAGGAAACGACCTTTTCCATCGTTTTTTCCGTGTTGTTCATAGTATATGACCTCCGCTCTTATACAGTCTTTATCTATACTAATAGGAAAGTTTGAAAAAGTCAACCTTTTTTCCCGCCAAAAATTTGCGAAAGGGGTATAGCATTTTTTGTTATATTGTGGTACAATAACAATAATTCTGCAATTTCCGTCGATGAAGGAGGAGCAACAGATGGAAAAATCACAACGCAAAGCCTTAGAAAAGATCGCCCTGCAGATCCGTATGGCGGTCATCGAAGGCACATACAACGCCAAAAGCGGGCATCCCGGCGGGTCTCTGTCCATTGCAGATCTGCTCGCCTACCTGTACTTTGAGGAGATGAACGTGGATCCGACCCGTCCCGATTGGGAAGACCGTGACCGCTTCGTGTTATCCAAAGGTCATTGCGCACCAGCGCTGTACGGTGCTCTCGCGCACAAAGGCTATTTCTCGGTCGATGAGATCAAATCACTGCGTCACATCGGCGCTATGCTGCAGGGGCATCCCTGTATGACCGAAACGCCCGGCGTGGATATGTCGACCGGTTCACTGGGTCAAGGCATCTCGACCGCGGTAGGCATGGCGCTCGCTGCCAAGCTGGATAACAAAGCCTATCGCACCTACGCGGTGCTCGGCGACGGTGAGATCGAGGAAGGCCAGGTTTGGGAGGCTGCCATGTTTGCGGCACATAAAAAACTCGATAATCTGTGCATCATAGTGGATAACAACAATCTCCAGATCGACGGTACCTTGGACGAGGTTACCTCTCCCTACCCCATTCCGGAAAAGTTTGCGGCGTTCGGATGGAATGTTATCGTGATCGACGCACACGATTTCGATCAGATCGAAGCCGCCTTTAAGGCTGCCCGTGAGTGCACCGATAAGCCTACCGCCATCATTCAGAAATCGGTTAAAGGTAAAGGCGTTTCGTTTATGGAAAACCAGGTCGGTTGGCACGGTTCTGCCCCCAATGCCGAACAGTACGAGCAAGCTATGAATGAATTGAAAGCGGCACTTGCCGCCGTCGAACAGGAGGGTTAAGCATGGCTGAGATCATCAAAAAAGCAACGCGTGACGGCTACGGCGCCGCGCTCGTCGAATTGGCGGAATCCTGTCCCGATCTGGTCGTGCTGGATGCCGACCTCGCCGCCGCTACCAAAACCGGCGGTTTCAAAAAAGCATATCCTGACAAGTTCTTTGATTGCGGAATTGCCGAAGGCAACATGATGGGCATCGCCGCAGGTCTCGCTGCCAGCGGCAAGACCGTATTCGCCTCCTCGTTTGCAATGTTTGCGGCGGGTCGCGCCTTTGAACAGGTACGTAACTCTATCGGTTACCCGCATCTCAACGTCAAGATCGGTGCTACTCACGCCGGTATCTCTGTCGGTGAGGACGGTGCCACACACCAGTGCTGTGAGGATATTGCGTTGATGCGTTCTATCCCCGGTATGACCATCTTGAATCCGGCGGATGCTGTGGAAGCCCGCAAGGCGGTGTTTGCCGCTGCGAAGCATGACGGCCCCGTTTATCTGCGCTTCGGCCGTCTGGCGGTGCCGGTGATCTTTGACGATAACAGCTACAACTTTGAGATCGGTAAAAGCGTTCAACTGACCGAAGGTAATGACGTAACGATCGTAGCCACCGGTCTTATGGTCAACGAGGCACTGATCGCAGCCGAAACGCTCAAAAACGAAGGCGTTGCCGCCCGTGTTATCAATATGGCAACCATCAAGCCGATCGACCGTGAGGCGATACTCCGCGCCGCCAAAGAAACCGGCGCGATCGTCACGGCTGAGGAGCATTCCATTATCGGCGGCCTCGGCAGCGCTGTTGCCGAAGTTGTTTGCGAAGAACTGCCGGTACCGGTGTTGCGCGTCGGCGTTATGGACACCTTCGGCAAATCCGGCCCTGCGGTAGAACTGTTAAAACTTTTCGGCTTGTCAGCCGAGCATATTGTCGAGGAAGCAAAAAAAGCCATCGCGCTGCGCGGATAAGTTCCATCGCAAGATGCACACTATGGTACAGGAGGTTTGTCTATGTCTGCCAAACAACCACGGCAATACCGTTACTCCAAAAAAACGCGCATCTGGGCCATCGTCGGATCGTCCGTCATGGGGGTGTTGGGCGTCCTGTGCGTGACCGCCTTTATTCTGATCTCCTCCGTACTGGGGCAGATCAGCTTTTCCGGAAACGGCCCTATCGATCCCAACATCGACGTGGACATTGATCCAGATGAGGACGAGAATACCGGTGTCGAGGTAGATCAGTCGGAGTACGATAACGCCGCCTCCGTTGCCGATATCCCGCTGCGAGGCGACGGGAACGGCATCCACAACATTTTGTTGGTGGGCGTAGACAGCCGCCAGAATAACTTTTCGGGGTTGTCGGATACCAACATCATTTTGTCCATCAATGACAACACGAAAACCGTAAAACTGATTTCGATCCTGCGCGACACCTGGGTTTCCATCCCCGGCCGCGATAAGGACGGCGACGGTCAGGATGATATCTGCAAGTTCAACACCGCCTATGCATACGGTCGGCACACTTTGCAGCACAAAACGATCGCACAGAATTTCCGGTTGGATATTGACGACTATATCGGTGTCAACTTTCAAGTGTTGCCCATCCTGATCGATGCGATGGGCGGTCTGGATATTTATTTGACTGCTAAAGAGATCACGCAGATTCCGGCGCAAGGCACCACTATTTCCGTGAACAATCCCGGATTTGTCCAGATGACCGGCGAGGCCGGCGTTCATCATCTGGATGGATTCCAAGCCATGGAATATGCGCGCATCCGTAAGATCGACAGCGATTTTAAGCGCACGGAACGGCAACGCAAGGTGATAACACTTCTCTTGGAAAAGGCCAAAACCATGAGTTACACACAGCTCATCAACATTGTGTACAAGGCAGTATCCCATGTGGATACCAACATGTCTACCGACGAGTTTTTGGACATCGCCACGAATGCACTGACCTATGCCACCTATACCATTGAGAATGGATATCATATCCCGGAGGACGGTATGTACAAATACACCTCGATCTCCGGTAAGGGAAGCGGGCTTTTGCTCACCGACCCAAAGAAAACCGTGCAGGATCTTCACAAATACATTTACGGATGATAAAACGCCGCCCTTTCACCTTTCGAAAGTGAAGTGATAAAATAATGGTAGACACGAAAGTGCCTACCATTATTTTTATGCT
>CAYZXC010000075.1:0-6142 GCA_964482275.1 uncultured Eubacteriales bacterium | reverse complement strand
GCGTGTTGCGGTGCACGAACAGCTTGCGGGAGGTTTCGGAAACGTTCAGGTTGTTCTCAAAGAACTTCTGAATGGTAAACAGCGTTTCCTGATCCAGCGAATCAATGGAGCCCTGCTTGAACACCTCGCGCAGGAACATCTCGCACAGCGTGGTGGGCAGCTGATAGATCAGGCGGGCGATGCCCAGATTGTCGTAGCTGACGATCGCCTTCTCGGTGTCGAACACCTTTCCCACCTCCAAGGCCACCTGTGCTTCCTTGAAGGAACGCGCCAGATCCTTGATACCCTCGACCGGCGTGCCGATGCCGACGCTGATCTGCGTATAGAACTCGCTGCCCAGCGTATCAGCGATGGATTGCGCCAGCTTCTCCAGATCCTTGGACTCCACGTGCGTATGCATCTCTTTGACGACCGCGATATCCGTTTCACTGATGTTGATAACGAAATCCTTGTTCTTTTCGGGGAACAGGTTTTGAATAACGTCGAACGCGGAGACCTCAGACTGCGTCTGAATATGTACCAGCAGCACTACGCGGCTGACGTCACTGTTAAAGTGGAGCTCACGGGCCTTCAGATAGATATCACCCGGCAGAATGTTGTCCATGATGACGTTCTTGATAAAGTTGCCGCGATCGTATTTTTCATCGTAATACTGCTTGACGTTGCCGAGTGATATGGCGAGCAGCTCCGTGTATTTTGCAGCCAGCTCGTCGGTGCCCTCCACGAACGCCAGATATTCACCCTGCGGACGGCCGCCGAACAGACGATAGGTGTATCCGTTTTGCACAAACGTTTCCGGCGTATCAAATACCTCGCCGAGCACCGCTTCGCAGTTCTCGCCCATACGTCCCAGATCACTGCACGCGACCACGTTAAACGACTCATCGACGACACCGATGGTGCGGTCGATGACGTCCTTCATTTGATTGACAATGCCCAAAAATAAACGACTCGCCATTTCTCATTCTCCTTGTTCCTTGCTTTAAACCGCATAACGGCAGTATATACAACTATAGATAGTATCATAATACACGATTTTTATGCAATTTTCAAGAGAAACCGCAAATTTATTTCGATTGGTTTCTGCCACGCCCTCGTTGCAAGGGTGGGCAACACGCTCACCCGCACCATCCCAAACAAACCCAACCCCGTAGGGGCGGGCATTGCCCGCCCGCCATCCACCGTCCTCAAAAGGCGTGTCGCCCACTAATAAAAAGCGCCGCACAACTCGTCGTTGTGCGGCGCTTGATTTTGCCTATCAGTTGGTGATGGTCTGCTCGGTTTCCTTGTCGAACAGGTGGATCTTGTTGTTGTCCAGAACCATATCGATCTCATCGCCGGGGCGAGCGGTCGAGGTGGGCTCAACACGCGCAGTCAGGCTGCTGCCTTCCACGTTGACGTACAGGAAGATCTCAGCGCCCATCAACTCGGTAACCTCAACCTTTGCGCGAATACGGCACTCGGCGAACGCTTTCAGGTGACGCTCCTCGTCGTGGACGTCTTCCGGACGGATACCCATGATGACCTCTTTGTCAACATAGTTTTCCAAAACGCCGTCCTTGTTCTTGGACTCCGGCAGCGGGATATCGTACTTGACGCCTCTGCGGGTCTTGGTGTCCTCGGAACCGAACTGAGCGAAGAACTGACCGTCCTTCTTGATGATCTTCGCGTCGATGAAGTTCATCTGCGGGCTTCCGATAAAGCCGGCAACGAACATGTTGTTGGGACGCAGATACAGGTTGTTCGGGGAATCGACCTGCTGGATCAGACCGTCCTTCATAACGACGATACGGTCACCCATGGTCATAGCCTCGGTCTGGTCGTGGGTAACGTAGATAAAGGTGGTGCCCAATTTCTGGTGCAGTTTGGAGATCTCGGTTCTCATCTGTGCACGCAGCTTAGCATCCAAGTTGGACAGCGGCTCGTCGAGCAAGAAGACCTTCGGCTCACGCACGATCGCACGACCGAGCGCAACACGCTGGCGCTGACCGCCGGACAAAGCTTTCGGCTTTCTATCGAGCAGGTGAGCAATGTCCAAAATACGAGCAGCCTCTTCCACGCGGCGCTTGATCTCCTCTTTCGGGGTCTTGCGCAGCTTCAGACCGAACGCCATGTTCTCAAACACGGTCATGTGCGGATACAGAGCGTAGTTCTGGAACACCATCGCGATGTCGCGATCCTTCGGCGCCACGTCGTTGACCAGACGGTCGCCGATGTACAACTCGCCGCTGGAGATCTCTTCCAGACCCGCGATCATACGCAGGGTGGTGGATTTACCGCAACCGGAAGGGCCAACCAGAATGATGAACTCTTTATCCTTGATCTCCAGATTGAAATCGGAGACAGCGGTCACGCCGCCGGGATACTTTTTGTAGATGTTTTTCAAAGACAAACTTGCCATTTTTAATGACCTCCACATTCTTCCGTCTCTTGACGATTGTGGGTGCCCACGCACCCTACTATACATTCCTTATTGTAACAGAAAATTTCGTAATTTGCCATCCTTAATATACACAAACTTTTTTCACTTTTTTATCAGTGTTGAACAAATTTGTTTCAACGGTCAAAGGATTCGCGTTCCCGGTCGGTCAGGAACCGACTTTCGCCCTCCGCAAGCGACGGGTCCAACACGACGTTCCCGATCGAAATGCGCTTGAGCCACACCACGCCGCGATCCAGCACACCGAACATCCGCTTGATCTGGTGATACCGCCCTTCCGTGATGCGCACCTCCGCAAGCGGCTGTTCCCCGTTTTCCAAAACGACGAGCTCTGCCGACCGACACCGGGTTCCGTCTGCCAGCGTGATACCCTCGGCAAACGCCCGACAATGCTCGTCTGTCAGCGGCGCATCCAGTCGCACCTGATACCGCTTTAGGATCTCCCGTTTGGGCGCCAGTATCCGGTGTGCGAGATCACCGTCATCGGTCAGCAGCACCAACCCAACCGTATCCTTGTCCAGCCGTCCCGCCGGAAACAGCTTCTTGCGTTTCATATCCTCCGGCAGCAGATCCACCACCGTGCGCGCCTTCGGATCACGCGACACGCAGAGGATCCCCGACGGCTTGTTCATCATAATATACACGAACTGCCGATAGTTAAGTGACTCACCCGCCACCGTCACCTGACAGGTATCCGCATCGTACTTCGCCGACGGATCGCGGCAAACCGTCCCGTTTACCGTCACCTGACCCGACCGGATCAGACGCACGGTCTCACTGCGACTGCGCGTTCCCTGCGAAGCGATCAGCTTATCCAAGCGCTGCAACGCCGCACTTCCTTTCTATTGAATTGGCTGCATCTCCCCGTCGCGCTCCACGTCACCGGCAACGATGCGGTCGCGGTACACATACAAATGCGCCACTCCGCCGTTGCCGACCTCGTAGCTGTACAGCCGCACCCGCTTACCGCAATAGGCTTCCAACGACCGTCCCGCCTGCTCCTGCAGCGCATTGTACTGCTGAAGCGCCTCGTCCGGCTCATCGGGGATCCGCACCTCACGCACCTCTTCGCTGTCCTCAGCGATCTCAAACCCAAGCGAGCGCAGATACGATACCCGCTCCTCACTGCTTGTCACCCTCGCGGTGGAAACAACGACCGCCTGTTCCGGCAATACGGCTGCCGTGACCACGGCAACCGCCACGACCGCGACGCAGCCCAAGGCCGACAGGATCTGCTTATAACTGGTTTTAACGGAAAAAACAAACATACACTCACATCCTCTGTACAGTAATGGTAGTATATGTCTATTCCGCGAGTTGTTAGTTTATGAAAAGGAGTTGTTTGGGACTTTTCGTCAGGTTGCGGCAACCGCTCGGCTCGATCAGCACCATATCCTCGATACGGACGCCGAACCGCCCCTCAATATAAATACCGGGCTCCACCGTCACGATATTGCCGGCTTTCAGCCGCTGTTCACCCGCCGCAGCCGATAACCGCGGCTCCTCGTGGATCTGCACGCCGACACCGTGTCCGGTCGCATGTCCGAAGCACTTGCCGTAGCCGGCAGCCTCAATGATGCGACGCGCCGCCGCATCCCCCTCGGCACAGGGAAGTCCGTCCTTGAGCACTTTAAGTGCCGCAAGCTGCGCGTTCAGCACGGTATCATACACCAACTGCTGCTCCTCGCTCACCGCTCCGACCGCGACGGTGCGCGTCATGTCGGAATGGTAGCCGTCCACCACCGCGCCGAAATCCATCGTGATAAAATCGCCGCGCTGTACCGGTTTATCGGTCGGGATCCCGTGCGGCAGCGATGAATTGGCACCCGATACCACAATAAAATCAAACGCGACCCGTTCTGCCCCGCGTTTACGGATATAGAATTCCAGCTCCAGCGCAATTTCCCGCTCGGTCATCCCCTCGCGGATGTGCTGCACGATATAGTCAAAGCCTTCCTCGGTCAACGCTTGCGCCTGCAGGATCTTGCCAACCTCATGCTCGTCTTTGATCGCGCGCATTTCGGAAAGCCAACCGTCCAACTCGCCGGAACCGTCAAAGTCAACACCGACAACCTGCGTGCGCAACCGTTCGGCAAAGCTCAGCGTTGTGTCCGCTGCTTCCAACAAGATCTGCCGCAGGCCGTGATGCTCCGCGATCTCTCGGATTGCCTCCGAAAGTCGGGAGATCATACGGCACTCGGCGCCTTTGACCGTCCGCTTTGCCGTTTCGATATACCGAAAATCTGTCAGAAAATAGCTTTTTTCGCGTGTAATAAGCAAACAACTGTCACCCGACGGAAAGCCGGTGAGATACTGAATGTGGTGCTTCGCCGTAATGAGCGCCGCCGTATCGTCAGCGGACAGAAAACGGCTGAGCCGTTCCAATCGTGTGTTCATATCACTTGCCCTCATACAACCGCATCAGCGCGCGGGCGTCCTCCGCCTGCGTACCGTCCGACTCGCAGATAAAGGTAGGCGTCAATCCCCGCTCCCGTATCAGCTGCATCAGCGGTGCCGGCTCCGGCCCGTACACCGTATCCTCAAAGGTCAAATGGCGTTTTTCGCCGCCTTTTGTGTATTCGATCTTCGAAAAATGCGCGTGGAACCGCGCGGCGCGCTCTGTGCCGAGTGCGTTTTCCAGACGGTCAAGCACCGCTTCAAACGCCTCGCGCGAGTTGAGCCCGCCCAGCGTGCGGGAATTGAGATGCCCGAAATCAACGCAGGGCAAAAACCGCTCGTCCACCTTGCAGAATTCCAGCACCTCGTCCAGATCACCCAGCTGATTGATCTTGCCCATTGTTTCGGGGCAGATGCGCACACCGGATAACCCTTCCTCGTCCAGTGCCTGCTGTGCGCGGCGCAATGTCTGCGAAGCAAGCGCGGTGGCATCCGCGCGGGACAGGCCACCGAGACCGCCGGGGTGCACCACGATACGCTCCCCGCCCATTGCGGCGACTGCCCGCGCGCTTTCCAAAATATAGCGAATGGAATTGTCGCGTTTTTCCGCCTCTGCGGACGCAAGCGAAATGAAATACGGCGCGTGAAGCGACATCTGAACGCCGTACTGCGCGGCAAGCGCGCCCATCGCCTCGGCCGTATCCGCCGACACCCGCACCCCACGGCCGCATTGGTATTCATACGCGGTAAGCCCTAACGTGTACAGCCACGCGGGCGCCTCCACCGTTGCTTTGTGACCGGCGGCGTAAAACGATTCACTGTTTCCCGCAGGCCCGAACCGAGCGATCATATATCTTGCTCCTTTCGTTTTTCGTAGATCTTGCGTTCCCATTTCCGTTTAAGCGCCAAAAACGGCTTGCCGGTTTCCATCTCGATCGGCATCACCTGAATACAGGTAATCCCGTACAGGTTCGCCCCGATAATATCGGTAAACACTTGATCACCGATCGCCGCGCATTGCGCCTTCGGCAACCCTAACCGCCGCACGCCGCGCCAAAACCCGATCGGCGACGGCTTGCAGGACAGCGAGGTATGCCGCAGTCCGATCTTATCGGCAAACGGTGCCACGCGCCATTCCCAGGAATTGGACACCACCGTCATGCGGATACCGGCGTCCTGCATTTGCCGGAGCCAGTCGCGCACCTCATCGGACAGCACCTGACTGCCGTGGGTCGTCAGCGTATTGTCCACATCCAACAGCAGGCCGCGGACACCGAGCTTTTCCAGATCCTGCAGCGTGATATC
>CAYZXC010000074.1:0-6234 GCA_964482275.1 uncultured Eubacteriales bacterium | reverse complement strand
ACAGAACTGGTGGCATAGTTAATTTTGTGTCTACTAACTATTGACTACTTCAGCACATATTGCGGAAGCGCTTATTTACGGTATAGAACGACGGAATCCCGTCAAGATATTTTCAACTGCAGTCGGAATCTATCCGATATCATGGCAACGAACTCCGAATTTGTCGGTTTGCCGCGCTCATTGTGAATGGTATATCCAAAATACGAATTCAATACATCGACGTCACCGCGATCCCATGCTACCTCGATCGCGTGGCGAATGGCGCGCTCTACGCGCGAAGAAGTTGTGCCGTGCTTTTTCGCAACGGCGGGATACAGGCGCTTAGTGACGGCATTGATGATCTCCTCATCCTCGATTGCCATCATGATGGAATCACGCAGATACTGATATCCCTTAATATGTGCCGGTACCCCGATCTGGTGCAAAATATCCGTGACACGGATCTCCAGATTGTTGCCGGCAGTGCCGTTGCGGCGGATCGGCTCAACGTTCCCTTTATTCGACAAAGATAGGATGCGTGCTGCCATTTCATCGGCATCAAACGGTTTTAAGAAATAGTAATCCGCTCCCGCCTGGATCGCTTCGCGTTCCAGATTGGGATTATCAAAACCGGACATGACCATAAACTGCGGTGAGTACGGCAAGTCCATTGAGCGTATACCGTTCATGACGCCGATCGCATCCAACCGCGGCAAGAAGAAATCCAAAATGACAACATCCGGCTTCTTTTGTGAAATAGTATCTACAACGATTTTCCCATCCTTTTCTGTCAAATCGACCTCTAATCCGTGACTCCGCATTCTTGCGGCACACGGTATTCCGAAACTTTCGCTGTTATCTGCTAACAGTACCTTGATTTTCTTCTCCAAGCTACATAAACCTCCCTAATAATTTTGCCGGCAACATTAGATTACCATAAACTGGAAAATATTTCAAGTACTTGGAAATTATTTTTCAACTTTGTGCAAAAGAATAAAAAACAAGTAATTTTTAAATAGGAAAAAGTAATTTTCCATAAAACACCTCGCGAGCATTGTCAAATCATGTCGAGATATCTTAATAGCACAAGGAGCAGGCATTTTAAGCCCGCTCCTTGTGTATTTTACTTATGATATTTTCCGCCGGCGGCGATCTGCAAGGCGCGGTAGACCTGTTCGAGGAGCATCACACGCGCCATCTGATGTGGGAACGTCATACCGGACATTGACATTCTCACGCGTGAGGTTTCTTTGACAAGCGGGGATAATCCCCACGAGCCACCGATAATAAAAGCCACATGACTGATACCGTCTACTGTCCATTGCGTTAATTGTTCCGACAACGCTTCGGAGGTATAGCCCTTTCCCTCAATGCACAACGCGATCATCGGAACGCCGGCGGGAATACGCGACAACAGACGATGTCCTTCTTCCTCCAGCGCCGCGGTGATCTGTGCAGCGGACGGATTGTCCGGCAAGCGTTCCTCTGCCACTTCAACAATCTGCAGGCGGCAGAACGCGGACAGGCGCTTAGCATATTCCGCGCAGGCATCCCGCCAGTACGCTTCCTTGAGCTTACCCACACATGCGATGGTCACGGTTAGCATAAAGCCCCTCCTTAAAAAAGAGTGTACGGTTTATCGTTTTCGGGCGGTGCGACCTGCAAAATATAATCTATATTACGGGTCATCCCGCTGGTTTTCAAGGTGGCATCCGCTGTAGCATCCGCCAATGTCGGCAAGTTGTTTTCGCGGCTTAAATGGCCCAAAAACAGGCGCGTTGTGCCGTGGCGAATGAGATCGGGAAGTTCTGCAGCACAGGCTTCATTGGACAAATGACCGGTAGCGGATAAAATTCGCCGCTTAAGAACATAAGGATAAGGACCGTTTTCCAGCATACGGACGTCATGGTTGGATTCGATATGTATCAGATCACAACCGCGCAGCTGTTCGCGAACAACGGAAGTCATCACGCCCAGATCAGTCGCAATACCAACATTTCTGCCGTCACGCAGAGCAATGCGAAAGCCGGTACTTTCGCGGCTGTCATGCGACGTCGGAAACGCGGTGACGGCGAACTCGTCCAGTTCAACGGTATCGGTCATAGCGGTGCAATCACGGTGGCACGCAACAGCCTCTTCTATGCCTTCGCAAGTACCGACAGATGCATAAATCGGCATACCGTAATGCTTTTGAAGTACGCGCAGACCGGCGATATGGTCGGTGTGCTCATGCGTAACAAATATGGCACGAATGGTGGCGGGGTCAATATCACGAGCAGAAAGAGCCTGTTCAATGCGGCGTGCACTGACACCGGCATCGATCAGGATGCCGGCAGTCGAGGTGCCGATATACAGACAGTTGCCGCTGCTGCCGCTGAATAGAGGGCAAAACCGAGCCATATTATCACTCCTTACAAAGAAAGCGCACCGCCCACGAGCGGTGCGCTCATCCACTTATAACGCTTGTTGAAAAGCAGGATCGTTTTCAGTGACACGCTCAATGTCAGCGCCGAGTCCTTGAAGCTTTTCGACGATATCCTCATATCCACGTTCGATGTACTGGATCTCTTCGATCTCAGTGACACCTTTTGCCGCCAAAGCCGCAATCACCATCGCCGCGCCGGCACGCAAGTCCATTGCCTTTACAGGAGCGGCTGTCAAATGCGGCACACCTTGCACAACGGCAAGCTTGCCATCTACCTGAATATCCGCGCCCATGCGACGTAATTCATCCACATAACGGAAACGGTTTTCCCAAACGCCCTCATTGATGATGCTTGTCCCTTCAGCCAACGAAAGCAGCACAGCAATCTGCGGTTGCATATCGGTCGGGAAACCGGGATGCGGCATTGTTTTGATGTTGCAGTGGTTGAGTTGGCCGGAAGCAGACACGCGGATCTCTTCGTCAAACTCCTCAATTTCCGCACCCATCTCCTGCAGTTTGGCAGTGATGGATTCCAGATGCTTCGGAATGACATTGCGAACGGTCACGTCGCCGCCGGTCGCGACAGCCGCGGCCATGTAGGTACCGGCCTCAATCTGATCGGGAATGATCGAATAGGTCGTTCCGTACAAACGCTCAACGCCGTAAACCTTAATAACATCCGTACCGGCGCCGCGGATATCCGCGCCCATAGAGTTCAAAAAGTTCGCCAAGTCAACGATATGCGGTTCTTTCGCAGCATTTTCGATGACCGTAGTACCCTTGGCACACACAGCGGCGAGCATGATATTGACGGTGGCACCCACAGACACCATGTCAAGATACACTGAATTGCCCTGTAACTGATCAGCATGGGCGTCGATCATGCCGTTTTTCATGGGCATGACCTTAGCACCCAAACAGGAAAAGCCTTTAAGATGCTGGTCAATGGGACGAACACCGAAATAGCACCCTCCCGGCATTGGAACATTTGCCTTACCAAAACGTCCGAGCAACGCGCCGATAAAATAATACGACGCACGCATTTTTTTCGCCAGATCATGCGGAACGGTTTGCGTGACGATCGTACGTGAATCGATCTCAACCGTGTGCCTGTCGATACGGCGCACCATTGCACCAAGCGATGCCAAAATCTCCAGTGCAGTAGCAACATCGGCAATATTCGGAATGTTTTCAATACGGCAAACACCGTTTGCGAGAATGGTGGCCGGCAAAATCGCAACGACCGCGTTTTTAGCACCGCTGATGTCAACGGCACCCATTAAACGACGCTCACCGCGGATAACATATTTATCCAAGAAACCCACTCCCTCGAATATAAGTAATTGGGGGAATATGCCGCAAAATCCCAGTAGGATGATACAATCAAAACATGTGGGCAAACACCCACATGTTTCAGTATACCATACTTTTCGGAAAAATCAAATATTTTCTAAAAAATGTTGTGATTTTTGCTTCAAAATACCAGATATAGTATGACCGTTATCTTGCCAACTTAGACATGAAAGGTTTTTCCACATCAAAAATTTTAAAAACCGAGGGACTCCCCTACCAAAATAACATGAATACGGTCACGGACACGTTGTTGTCCGCTGATAAGATATTGTGCGCAGATTCGATCGGCCGACCGACAACCGTCGGTATACCGCTCGCTGTCAACCGCTTTGCAAACACCGTTTAATGCACAATAGGTCCGGCATTTCAGTCGTTTGGCATTAAGCGGTGCCGCCACAGTCTTGACACGTCGGACGGCCGCCGGAATATCGTCTACGATCTTGTTGCAACCGACGATCATCACCACTGAGGCAGGACCGTAAGCAATAGGTGCAACACGGTTGGCGCGTCCGTCAACATTGTACAGTTCCCCGTTTCGGGTGACAGCATTCGAGGAGCATAGGAACGCATCCGCCGTCATACTTTTGGCAAATATCTCGGTTTGTTCTTCAGGCGTCAGACCTGTCTGATAACGATCCAAGAAGTGATAATCGCCACTGTGCAGCAGATCGATCACACCGGTTTCAAACAAAGTCATGGACCCACCGACCGCCACCGTATCACCGGTGTGCAACAGATCTTTAACGAGCGGCACTACCTCGTCCTTACTTCGTACACAGTACGCCGCCATATTGTTTTTGCGCAACGCTTCGGCGACTGATTCCAGTTCGGTGAGCGTCATACTCATTCAATCACCTGTTCTTGTTCCAATTTGGTAATGAGATCGACACGGCGCTGATGGCGGCCGCCCTCAAACGGAGTGGTCAAAAAGGTTTTGACAATACATTTGGCAAGCTCCGGCCCGATGATGCGAGCACCCATCGCTACCATATTGGCGTTGTTGTGCTGGCGGGTGAGTTGCGCGGATAACGGGTCACTGCACAAGGCACAGCGAATACCGTGTACCTTGTTGGCGGCGATGCTGATACCGATGCCGGTACCACAGATGACGATGCCCTTCTCGCAGCTGCCGTCGGCCACCGCCTTGGCAGCTCTGGCGGCAAATACCGGATAATCACAACTATCCGAGGTATTGGTACCGAAATCGTGGTACTCCTCACCCATTTCGGTCAGCATTGCTTCGATCTCGTGTTTGAGTTCGACAGCGGCGTGGTCACAGGCAATAGCGATCATATAAAGTTCCTCCTCAAAACGGAAAGGGCGACACTCCGTTTAGAAGTGTTGCCCATTTTGTTTTCCGTAAATTATTCAGCAGTTTCCTCAGCAACGGCTTCCGGAGCAGCTTCCTCAGTTACTTCCTCGGCAGCGGGAGCATCCTCAAGCAACGCGCGAATGGACAGGCTGATACGCTTGTTTTCCAGGTCAATGGCGGTGATTTTCACCTGCACCTCTTCGCCGACCTTCAAAGCATCCTGCGGCTTATCAATACGGCGATTGGCGATCTGCGAAATATGGATCAAACCATCAACACCCGGAACGATCTGTGCAAACGCACCGAAGGTGGTCATGCCAACGACAGTTGCTGAAACAACATCCCCCACCGCATACTGTGCCTTGAAGATCTCAAACGGGTTATCCTCTGCGCGACGGTATCCCAAGGAGATCTTGCGTTTCTCGGCGTCCAGATCACGGATATATACCTCAACGGTATCGCCGATGGAAACGACCTCGGAGGGATGCTTGATATGTTTCCAAGACAGTTCGGACACATGAATCATACCGTCGACGCCGCCAAGATCCACGAAAGCGCCGTAGCTGGTCATAGACTTAACAACACCGGTATACTTCTGACCGACCTCAGCCTGAGCAAAGAAGGCTTCTTCCTTCTCGCGGCGCTCCTCACGGGCAACGTCACGGATCGAGCCGACTGCACGACGGCGCTGCGTGTTGATCTCTAAGATCTTGAAACGAACCGTCTGCTTGAGCAGCGGACTCAGATCTTCCATACGGCTCACCGAAGCGCGGGACGCGGGAACGAACACCTTAACGCCGTGAGAAGCGACCAAAACACCGCCCTTAATGACATCGGTGACAACACCTTCCAGAATCTCTCCGCTTTCGCCGGCAGCCACGACGGTGTCCCAGCCTTTTTTAGCATCGACGCGCTTTTTGGAAAGCATGATGGTGCCTTCCTGGTCGTTGGTGCGCATGATGAGCAGTTCGAGCTCATCGCCGACCTTGACCAGCTCGGACGGATCCGTGCCCTCTGCGGACAGCTCTTCGGTCGGAATGTAACCGGTCTGCTTGCGACCGATGACTTCCACCTGTACCTCGTTGGGCGCAATACCCACGACGATACCGTGCACTCTTTCATTTGTAGTTAAACTTTGAAGAGATGCTTCAAGCGCCTCCTCAAA
>CAYZXC010000073.1:0-6307 GCA_964482275.1 uncultured Eubacteriales bacterium | reverse complement strand
ATATAGAACGCTTTTATCTCCTTCGGATAATCGGTGACAAAGACCGGCATTTTATATACCTGCTCGGTCAGATAGCGCTCGTGCTCGGTTTGCAGATCGCAGCCCCAGAAGACCGGATATTCAAACTCGTCTTTGTGCTGCTCTAAGATCTCGATCGCCTTGGTATAGGTCACGTGAGTGAAATCAGAGTGTACCAACGCGTTCAAGCGCTCCAGCAGGTTCTTGTCGTAGAAATCGTTGAAGAACTTTATCTCGTCGGGGCAGTTCTCCAGCAAATACGATACCACATAGGTGATCATATCCTGTGCCAGATCCATGTTATCCTGCAGATCCGCAAAGGCGAATTCGGGCTCGATCATCCAGAACTCCGCCGCGTGGCGGGCGGTATACGATTTCTCGGCGCGGAAGGTCGGGCCAAAGGTGTAGATCTTGCCGAACGCCATCGCCATGCACTCACCGGCAAGCTGACCGGATACCGTCAGCGAGGTGTGCTTGCCGAAGAAATCCTGCGAATAATCGACCTCACCGCTTTCGGTGCGCGGGATATCGTTCATGTCCAGTGTGGTCAGGTGGAACATTTCGCCGGCGCCTTCACAGTCACTGGAGGTGATGATCGGGGTGTGCGCGTACACAAAGCCGCGTTCCTGAAAGAATCGGTGGATCGCATAAGCGGCGACCGAACGCACGCGGAAGACCGCACTGAAGGTATTGGTGCGGGGGCGCAGATGCGCAATGGAACGCAAAAACTCCATGGAATGACGCTTCTTTTGCAGCGGATAATCCGAGGTGGAAGCACCTTCAACCTCGATCGCCGTGGCGTGCAGCTCACACGGCTGCTTTGCTTCGGGGGTTAATTGCAGCATACCGCGCACGCAAAGAGCGGCACCAACGTTTTGACGGCAGATCTCGTCGAAGTTATCGAGTTTCGATTCTTCGATAATAATTTGCAGGTTGCGTTGGCAGCTGCCGTCGTTTAATTCAATAAATCCGAGCGATTTGGATTGGCGCAGTGTGCGCACCCAACCGCAGACTGTCAGTTCTTGCTCACAAAGAGCAGCAGCATCCGCGTAAACGGAGGCGATCTCATTTCGTTTCATAACCTGATCCCTTCACCATCATAAATTTACCTATAGAGGCTATTATATCAAAAAATACCGAGAAAACAAGAGTAAATCGAGATTTTCTATTCTACCGGGCGATATAAGATCAAAAGCTCGTCGGTAGCCGTCCATATTTCGTATCCTTTTTGCAGGCAGGTATCACGATAGGTTTGCGAGAAGCTTGCATAATTACCGCGCATATCCAGTACGACATAATCGGTATCCGGCTCCTTGTGATAA
The DNA here is from genome assembly GCA_964482275.1 of uncultured Eubacteriales bacterium. Lineage (GTDB taxonomy): Bacteria > Bacillota > Clostridia > Oscillospirales > Acutalibacteraceae > RGIG3009. The sequence goes on along the minus strand of CAYZXC010000073.1, from coordinate 4,967 downwards.
TAATCCTCGTATATCACATCGCGCTGTGCCAGATGAGCCACCAGCATCGTGGAAGCCGTTACTGAAGCGTCTTCCGGAATTTCGTTGAGCACCGCTTCCATCTCGGTATACGTATCGGCGTCCTTGATCCAGCGTCCGACATAGGTTTCGATCTTCGGCATGACGATCATGCTGTATAAAAAGCACGAGGTGACCACGCTGAACAACAGCAGATTCCGTTGCTTGGAAGCCGGTCGCTCGGAAAGGTTTTGCAAATACAAGTACAGGCAGAAGGCGACCGATGCAAAGCTGTACTGAAAACCGATATCGTACTGATATTTGAAGCCGGATAGCAGATTGAGCAGTAACGGTGTCAACAAAAGATAGCGGCTGTATTGCTTAGTCCGCCACGGCACAAGGCCGAAGGGAAGCAGTATCTGCAACAAGTAGATCGGTTTTTCGGTCGCGCTGTCGACAAACGACACGATTGCCTCAAGAAAATAGCCGGGAGCGCGCAACAGTGTTTGCCAAAAGCCGCCGACGTTCTTGGATTCGTCAAACAGGGCACTGTAGCGCCCGAACATGGCGCCGGTGCCATACGTATTGAGCAGGAAAACGGCCAACGCAAAATACAGCAGGGAACCGATGATGAGCGGCAATGCTGTGCGGTAATCCTTGCGGGAAAATAGTAGATACACCGCAAAGATTACGAGGAAAGCGGCGGCATCCTCTTTTACCAGTAGGACCAAAACGGCCACGACGAAAAGCCATCGCTTGTGTCCCGTTTCGTAGCAATAAAACAGCCATAGCAACAGCGGAAGCAAAAAGCAATTTTCGTGCAGATCGTACGAGCAGCCGGCACTGACGGCGGGATGTGCCGCATAAAACAGAGCCATCAGTACGGTGTACTTGTACGGTAAGCGGAAATGCCGTGCCAGCAAATACAGCGGCAGGATCCCGCTCGCCAGTATAAGGGCTTGGCACACCTGCAGAGTGACCGGAGAAGGGAACAGCATGTAGACGGGTAACAGCAGGTAATAAATAGGGGAAATGTGGATGGCAAAATGCGAAAGCAGTTGATCGCGCTCGGAGGTGACCAACGGCAAGAAGCGTTCTTTCATGTTATGGAACATATTGCAGAACAGCCCGAAATCGAAGTTCGGCGCGGCAAAGGTGAGATACCGCATAACCGAAAACAGACAGATCCCCACCGCCAGCGCAATCCCCAAAAGCAGAACCAGTAACCGACAGCTTTTAGCGGAAACGGAGCACCCGCCGACGAGTGATACCGTGGGATTTCGAAAAACGGGAAGGGTGACAAGGACGACAGCAAGCAGTACGATCAGCAGAAAAGCGTACGGTGATTCGCCGTCGTACCGGTACACCAGTACAAGTCCGTACAAGGCTGCACCCGTACACAGCACGATGTCGTCGAGTGTCGGCATTGCGGCACAGACCCTCAAAAACCCGATCAAGAAGAAGCATATAGCGAATAACAGGAGAAAAAGCAACGTGGGAATACGAAACCAGATCTCACAGCATTTAAACAGCGTACAAAGACAAAACCAACTGCCGAGCGCTGTTTTTATGCAGGGGACAGGCTCAAACATTTTCTTCAGCACTATGCGATCCTCCTTGTCGAGCGTTGTGGTTCGGCTTTCGCCGGCCTATCGAATCAATACCCCTTTGCAACGATCTCTCGTACAAAGGGGTAACCTGTTTATGCGGTTGTGTCCGTGGTAGGCTCATCGGCAATGGTTGTCAGTGTGAGCAGTTTCCATTCCTCGTCGACCAAAATAAAGGTTAAACGGCAATGGAACACCGGCGAATCCTCAATGACCTGTTTCTTTTGCGTGTATACCGGTCGGAAGGAGACCTCACAGGAAAAATCGGTGTCGGTATACTGTGAATAGCCCGAAACCACCACATCCTCAAAGGTGTACCCGTCGTGCTTCGTCGTCCAGTAATCGTCGAAGCTGCTGACGGTATCATACAGCTCACTGTCCTCATAAATGAGCTTTTGGAGCGCCTTTAGTTTGGCGTCACGCGCTACAAATTCCGCGTATGTAAAGGCGGTGTTTTTGGCGAGCTCTTCACGCTCGGTGCGCAGAAGCTCCGAGGTGGGAAAGTACACGTGATACGATACCGCGTCGGCTTGCGTTACCGTGCATACATCGCCGCTGAGCGTCAAGGCTTCGATGGTCGGCGGATTCAGCAGGTTTTCAAGCGTATAGCAGTACACGGACGGCAGTGCTTCGGCGTCATCGGTGCTGCCGAGCACGGTGGTTTGTACTGCTTGTGCAGGCAGATTCAACAAGGAAATATCCACGCCGTTAACGGAGATGCGCATATTCTCAGCCGCATAGATGGCGGTCGTGGGTTGATACACGACCTCTGTTACATAGCTCCAGGCGGTCTCGCCCCATTCGGGATTTTTCAGCAGTGTCAGGTTGCTGATGTGCTCCCCCTCAATGTAGAGCGAATAGTCTTTGCGCTCGTCTGTGGAGGTGGATTTTTCCCGAACGGTGAGGGTATCGGTATCACCCTCGTATATGCGTTCCAGATACTTGATGAATTCTTCATCCGTGTTCAAAATGGTTTCCTCGAAATCCGAAGCAGCATAGATGGATTGATACTCGCCGTCGCGGATCCATTGTAGGTAGCTTTCCAGCGCCGCGTTGGGAGTTGTTGCTTCATAGGCCTGAAGATGGTTGTAAAAAAACCATAAGCCTACCGCAGCAAGTGCTATCAGCAGTGCAAAGTACGCGATCAACAGCTTCCAAAAGACGGTCTTCTTCTTGGAAGTACGATATGTCGGGTCGGATTCGGGTTCGGGATACACCGGTACTTCCAGAATGGTGTCCTCTGCCTGGATGGCTTCGATCTCGGTCTGTTCCTGCACGACGGTGTTTTCGGTCACAGTACCACCTCCTCGTTATCGGCGGTTTCGACGGCAATACCGCCGTTTACGATCGTGTCGATCTCCTCGTCGGAAAGAAAAAGAGAGGGGATGAATTGCAGTGCATGATGTTCAGACAACGCGCAGACGAAGGTGTCGCGTGCTGTTGGAGAAGGTCCTTTACACAGTACCCAGCAGAATCCGACTGCAACGATCAAAAGGGCCAGCACAGTCGTTCCGATAAAGGCGAAAAAGCGACCGATGAACCGTCCGAAGGCGGAGCCGGTTGAATTGTGTTGCATGATACACCACCCATTTCTATCCATAATGCTATATAAATCTATAATACAATATTTGTCGACGGGTTGTCAATCGTTTCGTACTTTACAGAAGGTTTTCGCGGTGATATACTGGAATAGAAGAAGGGAGGAGAGGTTCGTGCAGCTTCCGCCGTATGTAGCCGACACACTGATGTGTCTGGAAAATGTGGGGTTTGAGGCCTATGTCGTCGGCGGATGTGTACGCGACAGTATCCTCGGCTTAACTCCGCACGATTTTGATATTTGTACCAGCGCTTTACCGGAGCAGATCCTGAAGGTCTTTTCGACCAAAACGGTGATTCCCACCGGGATCCGACACGGAACCGTCACGGTGCTTATGGACGACCATCCTTTGGAGATCACGACATACCGAATCGAGGCAGACTACCGCGATCACCGTCATCCCGATACCGTACAATTTGTGCAGCAAATTGAGCAAGATCTCAGCCGCCGTGATTTTACCGTCAACGCCATGGCGTATCATCCTGTACGCGGACTCGTTGACCCGTTCGGCGGTGCCGCGGATGCCGAAAAGCGGGCGTTACGTGCTGTTGGCGATCCCGAAAAGCGTTTTCGGGAGGATGCTTTGCGCATTTTGCGCGCTCTGCGTTTTGCGGCTGTGTACGGCCTTGAGATTGAGAAAAACACAAGAGAAGGCCTGCTTGCCTGTGCACCGCTGTTAAAAGAAATTGCCGCTGAACGCGTACAGGCGGAGCTTAAACGGATGCTGACCGGTGAACATATCGGTAGTGTTCTTTTAACGCTGTATCCGGTACTCTTTCCGGTTCTGCCGGAGCTGCAAGCAACGCAAGGGATCGATCAGCACAGTCGTTACCATCATTTGGACGTGCTTACGCATATTCTCACGGCAGTGAAGTGTGCCGAACCGGAGCTTACCGCTCGTTTGGCAGCCCTGTTGCATGATATCGGAAAGCCGTATTGTTTTTCGCTCGACGATAAAGGGAACGGTCATTTCTACGGCCATGCTGAGATCGGAGAGCGGTTGGCGCGCGAAGCTCTCGACCGACTTCGCTTTGATAAGAAGACCACGGAGGATGTTTGCATACTGATCCGCTATCACGATACGCCGATCGAGCGCACCGACAAAGCGGTGAGGCGGTGGATGAACCGACTTGGTGTACCGTTGCTCCGTCAGCTTTTAGCGCTTAAACGGGCGGATACGATGGCGCATGATACGGCGTTGATGGGCGGACGTTTTGAGGAGCTTGCTGATATCGGCGCGCGGATCGATCGTCTTTTAGCTGAACAAGCTTGCTTTTCGCTGCGCGACCTTGCTGTAAACGGCAACGATCTTTTGAGGCTCGGTGTTCCTGAGGGAAAGGCGGTCGGTGAGTGTCTGCGGTGGTTGTTGGACGAGGTAATGGATAGGCGGCTTGACAATGAGTCAGACACTTTATTGGGCGCTGCCCGAAAAAGGCTTGATTATTTTACAAAAAAACGATAAAATATATGATAATTGTTTTTAATTGCTTTTGACGGAGGATATCTTTGTGGCACAGTTTACGAAAGACATTGAAAAACGGCGTACCTTTGCGATCATTTCGCATCCGGACGCCGGTAAAACGACCTTAACGGAAAAATTCCTGCTGTACGGCGGTGCGATCGCATCTGCCGGTATGGTCAAGGGTAAGAAATCCATGAAGCACGCGGTTTCCGATTGGATGGAGATCGAAAAGCAGCGCGGTATTTCGGTAACCTCCTCCGTTTTGCAGTTTGAGTATGACGGCTATTGCATCAATATTCTGGAC
>CAYZXC010000072.1:0-6365 GCA_964482275.1 uncultured Eubacteriales bacterium | reverse complement strand
TCTTACGATTACACCGAAGCGAAAGAAAACTGGCAAGCCGAAAACCGTAGTGAAGGATCCACCGCCGAGGTTGAGAGTCTTGATTCCATTGTTGCGGATATCGAGAAAACCTTCGGCGTGCCGATCAACAAGGGGAATATCCGGCAGAAAAGGGCGGCCGGTATTTTCAAGACGAAGGTCAACGCGATCCGCACACAGCTCGGTAATGCTTTACCTACGATCTGCCACGAGCTTGGACACCTTCTTGATCGGCGACATAAGCTTACACAACTGGAGTCCATCGGTGAAGCGGTTGAAGTTATGCAGAAAACAAATCCCGAATTTTCCAAGCTGTATGGTGAGAACCAACAGAAGGGCGAGGCGGTTGCGGAGTTTATCCGCGAGTATTTGCGCGACCGCCTCTGCGATCTCGTCACTACCCTCAAAACTGCTTTGCGAATTTTTTGCGCCGTTTTGCATATACTGAGTATTGACAACTGTTCCATCATGTGTTACAGTATTGTCAGAAGGTGTTGTTCCCACTTTTGGCCTTTGAGCCGTCGACGGGAACGACACCTTTTTTATTTCGCCAATGTTATAAACTGTCTTTATGTTTCCATCAATGCCAACAGATAACGTCAAGCGGTAATATGAACCGTCTTTATCAAGAAAATAGGCATACCGATAATCAAAGCCATCACGGCCAAACGGCATCCTTCGATTTGGCTTAAAATTTGGCTTTGTATCACGAAGTCTTGATACTTCGGATAATTCATCGATGTGCCCAGCTGCATCTCCTTTAAGCCGATAAGTAGCATCGTCAATTTTTCCGTTTGGTGTATCGTTTCGATATCCCAATTTCCACGCCGTGCGTCCATTGATAGTAAGCACATCCCCCTCTTGGGTAGGAATTGTCATATCACGGCCACCGCGAACTACATCATTGACATAATCAATGATCTGTTGCTCCCACTGTGCAGGATCTTCGCCGAAAATTACTTGGCGATCCGCTTTTACATATCGTCTGCCATCCGGCAGTGTTTCAATACTGTACTGCACCTCTCCGCTACTGTCCAAAGCCGGCGACTGCTGTAATGCCCTCATGAACAAGCGTTCCACGATGGCAATATTCGCAGCCGTGCGGCTTTTTTGTGTGCCGCCGAGCCTGTAACCAACTATCGGTTCTTTTTGTCTTCTATTTCCTGATGTTTTTCCAGTATTCTTCAAACATTTGCTCGGTTTTGTTTTCGCCCGGCACATAGTATACGGCACCTTTGAGAGTGTCCGGCAGGTACTGCTGTTTGATCCAGTGATGCGGATACATATGCGGGTACTCGTAGAACTGTCCCTTGCGCTCGGCGTCCTCGCCGTCGTAATGCTTGTTCTGCAAGCACCGCGGAATGGGACCGGCTTTGCCCGCCCGAACGTCTGCCAGTGCGGCGTCGATCGCCGCTTCACCGGAATTGGATTTTGGCGCACGCGCGACCAAAATGACCGCGTCTGCAAGCGGGATCCGTGCCTCCGGCAGCCCGACCTGCAAGGCACTGTCCACCGCCGCTTTCACAATGGGAATGATCTGCGGATACGCAAGGCCCACATCCTCCGCGGCACACACCACTAAGCGGCGGCATACCGACGGCAGATCACCCGCTTCAAGCAAGCGCGCCAGATAATGCACGGCGGCGTTTTCATCCGAGCCGCGCATGGATTTTTGAAAGGCAGAAAGAAGATCGTAGTGCTCGTCGCCATCCTTATCGTACCGCATCGCGCTCCTTTGCGCAACCTCGCGAGCGGTATCGACGGTAACGGTCAGATTTCCGTTTTCGTCGGGTTTAGTAGCCAGCACGCTGAGCTCCACCGCATTAAGCGATTTGCGCACGTCGCCGCCGCAGCCCTGTGCGATACACATCACCGCTTCGTCATCCACTGTGATCTGTTCCCCCCGCTCCTCGGCAAGGAACGCAAAGCCGCGCCGAACCGCCGCCGCGACCTCATCTGCTTCCACGGTTTTGAATTCGAACACCGTGGAGCGACTTAATATCGCGCTGTATACATAAAAATACGGATTCTCAGTGGTGGAAGCGATCAGGGTGATGTTGCCGTTTTCAATATGCTCCAGCAGTGTTTGCTGTTGTTTTTTATTGAAATACTGGATCTCATCCAGATACAGCAAAATGCCGTTAGCCCCCGCAAAGGTATCCACCTCATCCAGCACGGCACGGATATCCGCGGTCGAGGCAGTGGTACCGTTGAGTTTATGTAAACGCATAGACGTGCGCTGCGCGATGATCCGCGCGAGCGTGGTCTTACCCACGCCCGACGGGCCGTAAAATATGAGGTTCGGGATCTTGCCCGATTCAATAATATTGCGGAGCGCTTTTCCATCGCCAAGCAAATGTCGCTGACCGACCATATCGTCCAGCGTATTCGGACGCATGCGATCTGCAAGTGGAGCCATATTATCACCTACCGCCTATTATCATAGCGGTTTTGCCACTATTATGCAAGACTCTTTTTGCGTTGACAGGCAAATTTCGACATGATACACTGATACCGTGAGGTGAACACCATGACGAAAAAAGATCTGGCACTGATCGCCGTACAGCGATTAAAGGAGCGGTATCCGGACGCACAGTGTTCGTTAGAATCCGAAGATCCGTTGCAGTTGCTTATCGCGGTACGCTTGTCTGCACAGTGCACCGATGCGCGGGTCAATATGGTCACGCCGGCGCTGTTCGAGCGTTTCCCCACACCGGAAGCATTTGCCGAGGCAACGCCGGAGGAGGTCGAGCCGTATATCCACTCCTGCGGGTTATATAAAACAAAAGCACGTGACATCGTGGCCATCGCGCAACAGATACGCGAGCGTTTCGGCGGCAAGGTGCCCGCCACCATCGAAGAACTAACCTCCCTTCCCGGTGTCGGACGCAAAACCGCCAACCTCATTTGCGGGGATATCTATCATATGCCGGGCGCCGTTGTCACGGATACGCACTGTATCCGTATTGCCAATCGATTAGGGTTGTGTGATACCAAGGAGCCACGCAAGGTGGAGGATCAACTGCGCAAGCTGCTGCCGCCGGAGGAAAGCAATGATTTTTGCCATCGCTTGGTTCTGTTCGGCCGTGAGGTCTGTGAGGCGCGTTCTCCGAAATGCGACATCTGCCCGTTAGCGGAAAACTGTAAAGGCAAGGTCAAATGACCTTGCCTCTTTTGTTGAGAAACCGATAGACCGGCAGAGCAAGTAAACTCAGTCCGCCCCACAGCGCGCTGTACGGCAGGCATATCTGTCCTTTGATGTTGGCGGGCATATCGCTGTAGTCCCACACATTCAGCTTCAACCGTAGGTTAAACAGACAGCCGCTGATGTACTCCACCGCTGTCACAGCAATAGAACAAGCGGCACCGATCGTCAAAAGACTATGCCGCCGCAACTTTGTGCCGATCCTGCCGATAAGATGAAAACAAGTACCACCCACCAGAAACATCGACCAATGGCTGTGTCCACGCCACAGGATCTCGATCAGATTATACATGCCGCCGCCGATACAAAATATACGTATAAATTTGCGCATAAGCAACACCCCGATTTAGTGTTGCCCGTCCATAAAAAAATACACCGTCGGTGACGGTGTATTTTTTATCGTTGTACGTAATTCAACGGATCCACCAAGACGCCGTTTTTGATAACCTCAAAATGCAGGTGCGGGCCGGTGGAATAGCCGGTATTGCCCACCTTGGCAATATACTGGCCTTGGGCGACCTTATCCCCTGCCTCGACCTCCAGTTTACTGCAATGCGCATAGCGGGTCTTAAAGCCGTTGCCATGGTCGATCAAAACATAATATCCCCAACTGCTGTGGTACTGTGCCTCAATGACCGTGCCACCGTCCGAGGCAATGATCGGTTTTCCGTTGGTGCTGCCGTTCGAGATATCGATCGCACCGTGCAGGGAACCCCAACGGTTGGCAAAATGCGATGAGATCTGCTTCGTGTACGGTAACGGCCATATGAAGGTGCCGGTGGCTTTACCGTCACCGAGCTCGCTCGTGTCACTGTATTTCTGTGCACCGACCAAAACGACCCGATCGACCGCTTCCTGTATGACCTCGGTGGAAACGACGGTTTCATATTTTTTAACGCCGTTGACCATAATCTCTTGTGCGTACACACGCTGTTTACCGTTTTTGCCGGTTTGCTGCACGCTTTCAAATCCAAGTGGCAATGCGTCGGTTTCCTGATAGACGGTTTGATATTTGACCGTTTCGGTGTATTCGATATTACGCATCGTTTTGACGGTCAAGGTCTTAAGGTAGGTCGACATGCGCTCGGCCGTCGTCAGCGAGGAAGAAGGATACAGTCCCTCCACGATCTCTATCTGGGAAAAGAACCCGACGCCATCCACCGTGTCCGTTTTATGAGCAGACAACACCGCATCCATTTGTGTCTGCAGTTCACTGCTCGTCTGTAATGCGCCGTGGAAAACGCCATCCACATACAGTCCCGCCGCCTGTGTCAGTTCTTGGCCCACTGCTTGCAGAATGCGGTCGCTGACCTCCTGTTCTCCAAGCACCGAGGCGTCGTTGAGCACCTCGATGCGCATGTCGGGCGCCTGTTCAACGGTAAACGAGTCATCCGCATTGATGACCGTGCTGCGCACGATGGTCGCCGCATTGGCATAGACACCCTCGTCGGCAATATAGCCGATCGGGGTACCCCGGTATTCAAGCGCTAAAGCGAAATTGGCACCGGTCCAGTATTGTACAGTAAACACGAGCACGACCGCCGCCAACACAGGAAGCGCAACGTTACCGACCGCGCGGAATACACCGCGGTGGCGGCGCACGGCAAGGATCGGCATGGCTAAAAGCTGCAGAAATGCACGACCGCGATCAGCGCGCGCCGTTTCGTAAACGTGCGCTTTTGCAGTGCGATAATCCTTAGAAATGCGACGACATTCATCCCGCAACGCGCGGAGGTGACGCAACAACAACCAGTCCAGCGCGTGGCGCAGGGTGTGAGCGATCGGTGCCCACAATAAACGCGTGATGCGCACGAGCGTTTTCAGGCACCGAACCGATCGGACGCCGACCACAAAGCATACCCTATACGCGGCTTCTAACCACCGTATTACTTTCTCTTTATCCAAGTCTATCCGGCACCTCCTTTCACGCTTTGAGGACTTATTTTAACACATTTGATCAAAAAAAGCAAATCACGCGGGATATATCAAACGATCGACCGTCCAATCCTGCAGTATTTTCGTCTGTTTAGCGGCGTATTCACGCGCTTTTTCGAGGTCGTGTTCCAAATAATTTCCACACTCGATCTTGGTAGCACCGGGAACGGCTCCCGTGAAATCGGCGATAAAGGCAAGCGTTTCCCTTGTCAGACGGATGACCTCATCGTGGGTCATACCGCGTGTGAGAAAATAAAACCCCGTGCGGCAACCCATCGGCCCGAAATATACGATTTTATCCTCATAACAGCTGCTGCGCACATAGGTGGCAAACAAGTGCTCGATGGTATGCATCGCCGCAGTTTCCAAATACGGCGGCGTGTTGGGACGCACGAAGCGCAGGTCATAGGTGACCACATCGCCGTCCGTGCGGGAAATATATACCCCTTCCGTGAGGGTATCGTGATTGATCTGAAAGCTTTCGATCTGTTTCATACAAATTCCTCCAAGCCGTGTTTTTTGAGACACTCTTTCATATCCGTCGGCAACGGGCTGTGCAGCTGTACCCGCTCGCCGGTCAACGGATGCGTAAACGCCATTTCGGCACAATGCAAAGCGTGACGCGGCAAAACGGTTTCATCGGTGCCGTACATGGTGTCACCGGCAAGGGGGAACCCAAGCCACGACATATGCACACGAATTTGGTGCGTTCTGCCGGTTTCCAGCCATAACCGCACCAACGTAATCTTGCCGTCAGTGGCGAGCGCCTTGTAATGCGTGCGACTTTCCTTGCCACCCTCACCCACCTCGCGGGTGATACAGCAGCCTTCCTTGACACGGATGGGCCGGTCAATGACCCCTTCGCCCTCCAGCTTGCCGAGAACGATCGCCAAATAGACCTTGTCCACCTTATGAGCAAGCGCATACGCAATATGGGAATTTTTTGCCGTCAGGAGCAACCCGCTCGTGTTGCGATCCAACCGGTTGGTAGGCCGAAACGCGTGGGACTGCCCTTGCTTGGCATAATATCCGACCACGGCGTTAGCCAGAGTCGGTTCCGGTTTGAACGCCGAGGGATGCACTGCCAGATACGGCGGCTTGTCCACCACCAGCAGCGAATCATCCTCATAGATAACGCTCAGCGGAATATCTGCTTCCTCCACGCGAATGGCATCCTCCGGAAGTTTCAGCACCAATTCTTCCCCGA
>CAYZXC010000071.1:0-6493 GCA_964482275.1 uncultured Eubacteriales bacterium | reverse complement strand
CCTTGCCGGCGTCATCGACCCACGGCACACGGAACATGATCACACGCTCCGGCTCGACCAAACGCTCCAACAGCGCTGCTTTTTCGTACTGCGGATTGGCTTCGATCACCGGGCGCAGGGAATCCAGAACCTCGGTAACAGCCTGTATAAATTCAGGTTGATCGGGGTTGTCACGAACAACTTTTTCTAAAACGGAATCAACATAGGACATGACACATCTTCTCCTTATCTACAAAATCCTGGAAACAGTATAGCACACGCCCCCGTTCATTGCAAGTGTTTTGCATATAAATTTCAAATTTTAGGGTTTTCTTTGGAAAAATCGTTTTTTTGATATCATTTTGAAGATTTTGCCGTTTAAAATTGCAGAGATTGCATATTTTTCGACGGCGTGGTACAATGAACGCATTGAGGTGATAGCGGATGAAGATCATGGCGGTGGATTTGGGACTGGTTCGCACCGGTCTTGCCATATCCGACGAGTTGGAAATGCTGGCATCGCCCATCGGCACGATCACGGAACGTGATCTGAACGTGCTGGCGGGTAAGATCGCCGAAGCGGCGACACAGCACGGCGCACGTGCGTTGGTGGTCGGTCTGCCCCGCAATATGGACGGCAGCAAAGGGGAAAGTGCACAGCGCGCCGAAGGCTTTGCGGGACAGCTGCGCGAATTGACCGGCTTGCCGGTATCGCTCTGGGACGAGCGCCTGACGACCGTGTCTGCGATCGGGTATTTGAACGAGACCAACGTGCGCGGTAAGAAGCGCAAGGCGATCGTCGATACCGTGTCGGCGACCATCATTCTGGAGGATTATCTGAAAAGCCGGAAATAAATTGTGTTCTCACCTTTCGCGAGGCTCGGCATATAGTAGGGTAGAGCGGGATATCTCGCTCTACCCTGAAGTGAGAGGTGATAACAATGGAATGGACAACGGTCTATATCAGCTCTGTTACCAACGCTATGCGCGGTAAAGCGTTGTTAGAACGGCAGGGCTACACGGTTCAAATGCAGCGTTCCTCGCACGTGAAGGAAACCGATGGCTGTGGATATCGTTTACTGGTTAGCGGCGAGGGGCAACCGATCACAGCACTTTTATCAAAAGCGGGCATACGCGTCCTGCGTACCGAGTACGGGGGTGTTCGGCGTTGATCTATCTGGATAATGCCGCGACCACGTATCCCAAGCCGCCGGATGTACACCGGGCGATCGCGGAGGCGCTGATCCATTACGGTGCGAACCCCGGCAGAGGCGGTTACAGTATGGCGATGACAACGGCGGAACGCGTGTATGCTTGCCGCGAAGCGTTGGCATCGCTCTTTTCTTTAGAGGACCCGTCCGGTGTTGTGTTTACACCCAACTGTACCGGTGCTTTGAATATTGTCATCAAAGGTCTGCTGTCGCACGGCGGCCACGCGGTGATTACCGATCTTGAACACAATTCGGTCATCCGCCCGTTGGAGGCGCTTGCTCCGCACGGCGTCACCTATACGACCGTAACGGTCGATCCCGCACAGCCGCAGGAAACGGCTCTGCGCATCCGTCGGGCGATCCTGCCGACAACGCGCTTGATCCTGTGTACGCACGCCTCCAACGTGCTGGGAATACGCACACCGCTTCGTGCGATCGGTGAGGTGGCGGAGACGCTGAGGATCCCGTTCGCGGTCGATGCGGCGCAAAGTGCGGGTATTCTGCCGATCGATATGGAGGCGGATCACATCGATTTTCTGTGCTTGCCCGGCCATAAGGGCCTGTATGGGCCGATGGGGATCGGTGCGCTCTTGTGCCGCGGCACGTATACGCTGGGCACGCTGATCGAGGGCGGTACGGGCAGCCGTTCCTTGCTGGCGACACAGCCCGATGAGCTGCCCGACCGATTTGAAAGCGGCACGATCAACGTGCCCGCGATCTGCGGCCTGCTCGGCGGTGTCCGTTGGATAGGACGGAACGGCGGCATCGAGGTAATTGCCGAACGGGAAGCGGCACGCATGCGCGTGCTGTACGAGCAGCTTGCGAACACGCCGCGTATCCGACTGTATACGCCCTATCCGGATCTGTCGAAAACGGTTCCTCTGTTGACCTTTAACGTGTCGGGGCATACCGGTGAGGAGACCGCGCAGCTTCTCAGCGATCACGGGATCGCGGTTCGTGCAGGCCTGCACTGTGCACCGTCGGCGCACCGCCGAATGGGAACGACGGCAAGCGGTGCGGTGCGTATTTGCCCCTCGGCGTTTACCACGCGCGAGGACCTGGAAAAAGTGCGGAAAATCTTAACGGAAATTGTAAGAACCCCTTGAAATCAAAACGGAATCTTGGTACAATGAAAACGAATGATGTGCAAAGGCGGTGGTGAAATATGGGAGCCTTCTTTTCCACGATCTGGGAAAGCCTGCTGAATTTTCTGAGAACCTATAACTGGTTCGCGGATACCTTGGATATCGTGATCGTGGCGTTTGCGATCTACAGTCTTATCCGATTGGTGAGAGATTCCCGCGCCGAACAGCTCCTTAAGGGCTTTTTCTTGCTTGCGCTGGCATACGGTGTCGCGTATTTATTAGAGCTCACCACCTTAAAATACGTCCTGCAGATCATCTTTGATAACGCCCTTATCCTGCTGGTCGTGATCTTCCAACCGGAGATCCGCCGCGTGCTGGAGCAGGTGGGTCATACCGGCTTCAAGCGTTTGAAGATCCTCGGCCTTAACGAAGAGGAGACGGAGGCGTATATTCAGCAATGGAAGACCGCGATCTCCGCGACCTGCTCGGCTGCGAGTCAGTTACAGCGCGAGAAAATGGGCGCACTGATCGTCTTTGAACGCAACACCCGCTTGGGTGAAATCGCCGATTCCGGAACGTTGATTAACGCAGACCCCACCGGTGAGCTGATCGGCAATATTTTCTTTAACAAAGCCCCTCTGCACGACGGTGCCATGATCATCCGTGATGCGAAGATCGTGGCAGCGGGCTGTATTTTACCGCTGACGGAGGACACCTCCATCAGCCGCAGTTTGGGAACACGCCATCGCGCCGGTGTCGGCATGAGTGAAAATTCCGATGCGGTCATCGTGATCGTATCGGAGGAGACCGGTATCATCTCGGTCGCCAAGGGCGGCGAGCTCACGCGCAATTACAGCGCAGAGAGCCTGCGCATTGAATTGGAAAACGAGATCGTGTGGCGCAACGTGCGGTCAGATTCCGAAAAAAAAGAATCGCGGCTGACCGCGCTGTGGCGTAAATGGAGGTCGAAATGAAACGAAAATTTTCACTAAACGCCCTCTTGCATAACGAGCGCGTCATGCTCGTCATTTCGATCATTGCGGCGATCGTGATCTGGGCGCTGATCTCATTTGGTCCGGGTAACATTCAGAAACGCACCATCACTGTCACGCAAACGGTGGATCTGACCGGCACCATCGCCGGCTACAACGATCTGCGTGTGATCGGTGAGGATACCTTTACCGTTAGTGTGACGGTGGAGGGCGCTCGCTCGGTCATCTTTAATCTCAACCCCGAAGACATCGACATCCGACCGTCCTATTCGGAGATCCAGGGTGCCGGTGTGTCGGAGGTCTCTCTTACGGCAACCAAGGTCAAAGCGGGTTCGTACACCATCAACGCCGTATCTCCGAGCACCATTACGCTCAACTGCGATTACTGGATCACGGCGAACGTACCGCTGACGACGGATATCACGACGGTTTCGGTGGGCGATCAAAAAACGCAACAGATCGGTGATCTGCGCATTGAATCGGACGAGGTGACGGGCGGTACGATCCAGGTCGAGGGCCCGCAAACCGTGGTCAAACGTATCGCGAGCGTGGTTGCCAAGATCGAGGATGGCGGTGTCATCGAAACGACGACGCGCTTTTTCGCCAATTTGAAAGCGCTGGACGCGGACGGTAATGAGATTGAAGCGACGAACTGCCGTTTTACCGGCGCGACCGCTGACAACGCATTGGATATCACCGTTCCCGTTTGGGTACAGAAATCGGTGGCACTGTCGTACGAGCTGCTCAATAAGCCGGACGGTCTTTCGCAAAACGGTTTGATCACGCTTACACCGAGCACGATCACTCTGGTAGGTGAGGCGGCGGCGCTGGAGGCCGCAGCCACCACCATCGGCAATCTCGGCACCATCAATTTCGATCAACTGACCCCCGCGGATGCCCAGACGACCATTACCTTGAACGTTCCAAGCGGTATCAAGGTGCTGGAGGGCAACACCGTATCGGTGCAGCTGGCGATCGACAATTACACCACCAAAACACTGTCGTATTCTGTCGGCGGTTTGGAGGACGTAACGGTTGAAAATCTGCCGACGGGAAAGACGATCACCCTGCAAAGTCAGGTGCTATCGGATATCGTCGTATGCGGCAATGCCGCTACGCTGCGCCGGATCACCGCCAAGGATCTGGTGGTGACGCTGGATGCTGCCAGTAATACCGGCACCGGTTCGGTGCGGTATGCCGTGCGCATCACGGTTCCGAAATACAACAACGTGTGGGTATACTACGGCAAGGACGATGCGTCCGCGTACCGTCTGTACGGCACAGTTGAATGATCGGTATGATCCAAACGCCCGAACTTTCAGAATAAGTTCGGGCGTTTGTGCATTGCGTAATATCGCTAAGGGGGTTCTTATATGAAAGTCTTTGTCAAACAAGCCTTGTTGGGTCTGCTGGTTCCTGCGTTGATGCTTTCAACGGTCGCTTGCAGCGGCGACGGACAAGGTGGCTCCGCGACTACCGTTGACACTACCACTACCACTGCCGCTAACGGTGATAGCACGGCAACTACAGTGGTGAGTGACGGTGTCACCACGTCGTCAAGGGCCGCTGTGACGACCACGAAAACATCCTCTCAAACGACTAACGGTACCACGGAGGCACCAAGCACGGCTACGGCAGAGAAAAGACCGTCCGTTTCGAACGCGGCGCAGCTTCTCAATCCCATGAGTGGCGGCGCGGATGCCGAGGCAGAGACCTTGCGTCAGAAGATCCTGAACACCAAAGACGAACTGGTGGTTACCGGTACGACCTATTATGTTTCGCCGAGCGGTGACGATAATAACGACGGCACCTCGCCGGACAAGGCGTGGCAAACGGTGGATGGCGTGACGATCAACGGCTATTTGTTGAAGTCGGGTGACGCGGTCTTGTTTGAGCGCGGATATGTGTATCGCCGTACCACGGCACTGTATGTCAAGAGCGGCGTGTCTTACGGGGCTTACGGTACGGGCTCCAAACCCGTTCTGTACGGTTCTGCTGCCAACTATGCGTTGAGCCGCTGGAAACCGAGTGGTTCAAAAAACATCTGGATGCTGTCTCTGCCTACGGAGGAGGCGGGCATTATCGTGTTTGACCACGGTGTGGCAGCCGGTACTCCGAAATATTTCGGGGTCGACGAGCTGCTTCAAAACGGTGATTTCTACCACGATCTTGAAACGGGTGTTTTCTATCTGTATCTGGATAAGGGTAACCCCGCCGAGGTGTATGACGATATTGAGATCGGTACGCGGGAAACGATCATAGCCGCCCAAAAAGGAACGGCGGATGTTACCATTGATAATCTGGCGTTGCAATATGCGGGGATGTTTGCGTTTGATGCCCAAGAGAACACGCGCAACATCCGCATTACCAACTGCGAGTTCGGCTGGAGCGGCGGGTGTCGGTTTATGCAGGGGAAAGTCGGGCTCGGCAATGCTATTTCCTACTGGAAAGACACCGCCGACGCGTTGGTGGGAAATTGTTGGATCTATCAGTGCTACGATGCCGGTATCACTCCGCAGGGAACGACGGAAGCGCATACGTACAAGGACTTAGTATTTCGGGGCAATTTGATTGAATTTTGCAACTATTCCATTGAATTTTTCGATCGTGTAAGCTCGTCCACGTGGGACGGCCTTGTGATCGAGGATAATATTATGCGCTTTGCCGGTTACGGCTTTTTGCCGGCGAGCAAACGGCCGGACAGTCAGACCGGTGTCGCACACCTGCTCGGTTGGGGATGGAACTACGACGAGTTGCCAGGCAAAGGCGTTACCATTCGCAACAACATTTTCGACTGCTCTGCCCGCAATTTGGTGTATTGGTCCGGCAAGACCTATCAGAGCGGCTTAACCGTTTCCGGAAACAGCTTCTATCAAAAGACGAACGATGACGGAAAAGCGATACGCTTTGCTGAAAACGGACAAAAGCTTGCCACGAACCAAGCCGAGTTGGAAGCGGCTGTACGTGGCTTTGATCCCACCGCCAAGGTCATTAAGTGGCTTGAATAATTCACAACTGCCCGAACTTGGTTTCCGAGTTCGGGCAGTTTTCTTGCACCCATCGGGGACACGCTCATAGGATGAATAAGGGGAGTAAGGTGACACGGCCCGTTCAAACTTGCCGCAAAGTGGCTGATTTCGGATCTTTTTATCCCGTTCGAACTTGCAAGGCGTAGTGTGACAGGACTCAGACCCTGTCACACCTTACAAATGAGAAATTCCCGTTC
>CAYZXC010000070.1:0-6529 GCA_964482275.1 uncultured Eubacteriales bacterium | reverse complement strand
GAGTGGTACGGAAAGAACTGGAGTGCATTTTGGGATTTGCTTTGGAGCGAATGTGATGCTGATAAAGTGATTATTAAAGGAGAGCTTACTTTATCCAAAGACTTCGATAAATCTTTATCGGTTATGCATGAAATTTTAGACGATAAGATCGCCTTTAATAAAAAATGCAATTTTAATTCTTTCTCTTACGAAATAATAAGCTAACGATAGAAGCAATCATATTTATATAAAACAATCAATTACTCTCTGGCAAAACACCGCTTGCTGAGGGATTGCAGCGCCCGCGTTCGCTGTACCGAAACTCGCAGACGAGAACAGTCTCCCGCACTGTACAGAACAGCTTATCTCCACGGGACATCCGTAAGGGTGTCCCTTTTGCGTTGGTGCAAAGCGGAACAGATATCATCTGTCATCTGTCGTCTGACATCGGATAGCGTGCGATCGATGATCACCTCTCCGGACTGTCCGCCTTTTCAATCCGTCCGCGTAGCGGACAGTATTCTTTATTCATTACAGAGCCCCACGTGGTGGTGAAAACAACTTGAAATGGGTTGCCGCTTATGTTATACTAAACCCAACGAAAAGTCGTAAAGGGATGAACCGACGTGAAGACATATACGATCGTTGCCGGTGTCAATGGTTGCGGCAAAAGCAGTTTAACAGGCGTTTTAAGAACCGAGATCAATAATCTTGGAAAAATTATCGATGTTGACAAGATCACGTTTGCTTGCGGCGGGAATGCCCTGGAAGGCGGTAAACAAGCGGTTGCGCTTATTGAGGATTGCTTGGAAAAAGGGATCTGCTTCACACAGGAAACAACGCTTTCGGGTAAAAAGACCTTAAACACGATCAAGCGCGCCGTTGAAAAGGATTACTATATCCGTCTGTACTACGTTGGCTTGGATACGGTGGAAGAAAGCTTACTGCGCATTGCAAACCGTGTGAAAAAGGGCGGTCACAATATCGACACCGAAGCGGTGACAAAGCGCTTTGGCAAGCGATTTGACGATTTGTTAGCGGTATTGCCGTATTGTCATGAAGCAACATTCTACGATAATGATAACGGATTCGTTACCGTTGCCAAATATAAGAACGGTGACATTCAGCCTATCGGTTCTCAACAGCCCAAGTGGTTGATTGAACTGATGGAGAAGATGCAGTAACTTTTTAACGGGCATACATTTCTGAAAAATTGCGCCGCCGGTGGCGGATACAGCGAGCAAAAAGCTCTGTGCCGCGGTCGAAATTTGCCGAGCGACAGCGAGAGGAGCAAATTTCGGGCACCGCAAACGGATGACGCCGCCCGTGCGGGACGATGTGGGCATCGTCCCCTACGGCTGAAACTTGCAGACGAGAACAGTCTACCGCACTGTACAAAACAGCTTATCTCCGCCAACACAAAAGGGATTGTGTTGCAAAGCTCACGATTTATGTGGTATAATCGGTTTACTATCCCAAGAGGAGCGATGACGGATGGATCAGTGCGAGCATTGCGCGTATTTTACGTACGATGATGTGACCGAAGAATACGTATGCGATGCGGTCGGTGGATTTGACGAGGACGACATGGCGCGTTTTTCCGCTCACCGCGAGAACTCTTGCCCGCTGTTTCGGTTTTACGATGAATATAAACTGGTACAGAAGCAAAATTGAGGCGCAGTAACAGAAAAAAAGACGGGCACCTGCACGGTGCCCGTCTTTTTAACCTAATAGATGTTCCAAGAGGATCTTGACGCCGATCAGGATCAGGATGACGCCGCCGGCGATCTGGGCGCGTTTGCCGTAGCGGTTGCCGGTCTTACAGCCGAGCTGTACGCCGATGGTACAGCAGGCAAAGGTGATGAGCGCGATCACCGCCGAGCACACCAAAAAGCCGTAGGAGGGACTGAGCAGATCGGTGCGGCTCATCGCCATGGTAACGCCGACTGCCATCGCGTCGATACTGGTGGCGACGGCCATGAGCAGCAACGTCCGCCAACCGGTGGGATCACCGATCGGTTCGTCACCGTCCTCGTGCAGCGTTTCCCGGATCATCTTGCCGCCGATAAAGAGCAAAAGGCCGAACGCGATCCAGTGATCGACCGTGACGATCTGCGCGGAAAACAAACTGGCGATCAGATAACCGATGATCGGCATGATGCCCTGAAACACACCGAACATACCGGCGATCTTGACGGTCTGAAGCGGAGAGGCTTTTTTCAAAAAGGTGCCGTTGCCGAGTGATACGGCGAACGCATCCATCGATAAGCCCAATGCGGTGGAAAGCAGGGTGACGATATCCAAAACTGACCACTCCTTTAATTGTATTTCATCAGTATAGCGTTCCGCCCGAAGAAAGTCAAGGGAAAGAAGGCGAAAGCCGTACCCGTGGAAAACGGCACTTTACAACCTCGCCGTTTCGCGGTATACTTTGGGGGTAGAGTCAGGAGAGGAGAGCCCGTATGAACGCCTATTTTTACACCTTGGGCTGTAAGGTCAATCAATATGAAACGCAAGCCATGCGCGGGCGTATGGAAGAACAGGGCTTTGTGACCGATGAGTTCACACCGGGTCAGCCGGATATCGGGGAGGCGGTGCTGGTGATCAATTCCTGTACCGTCACGGGGGAGAGCGATCGCAAGCTGCGACAGCTGCTGCGCCGCTGTCGCCGTGAGCACCCCGCGGCGGTGCTGGTGCTGACCGGCTGTATGCCGCAGGCGTTCCCTGAGATAGCGGAAAGCTTTGCGGAGCCGGATATCATTCTCGGAAACGCGAAACGGCAGGAATTACCCGATAAGGTACAGCAGTTTTTGACCCGCCGTGCGCGGGTGGTGGATATCACTCCTCACGATACGGAATTTGAAAAACTGTCCATCCGTGAATTTCAAGGACGCACCCGCGCGTTTCTCAAGATCGAGGACGGGTGTAATCGGTTTTGCTCGTACTGTATTATCCCCTATGCGCGCGGGCGCGTGCGTTCCAAGCCACTTGACGAGCTGGATCGGGAGGTGCGGTGCTTAGCCGAGCAGGGATACGTTGAGGTCGTGCTGGTGGGCATCAATCTGACGGCGTACGGGCAGGATCTGGGGCTGTCGATCTGCGACGCCGTGGAGCGTGCTTCGGCGGTGGAGGGCATCCGCCGCGTGCGGCTCGGATCCATCGAGCCGGATCACCTGACCGACGAGGTGATCGACCGTCTGGCGGCGTGTGACAAGCTGTGCCCGCAGTTCCATCTCGCCCTGCAGAGCGGCTGTGATGCAACGCTGAGGCGCATGAACCGCCATTACACGGCGGCGGAATACCGCGCGTTATGTGATACGCTGCGCTCACGGTTCCCGAACGCGGCGCTGACCACCGATATTATGGTGGGCTTCCCCGGCGAGACCGAGGAGGAGTTCAACGAATCGTTGGCATTTGCAAAAGAGATCGGCTTCTCGCGCATTCATTGCTTTGCGTATTCCAAGCGTGCCGGTACGCCTGCGGCGAGAGCCGCCGGACAGGTGCCGAATGCCGAAAAAGCCCGCCGCAATCGCTTGATGATCGCGATGGGCGAGCAGTGCGCCGAGCGGTATGCGGCGGCGCTGGTCGGGTCAACGGTTGAGGTGCTGCCGGAAACGGCACGCGAGGACGGGTGCTTGGAGGGGTATACCGATACCTACGTACCGGTCGTCGTCAGCGGCGGTGAGGAAGGGGTGCCCTGTCGGGTGCGCATCGACAAACAGCAACACGGCGTGTGCTACGGAACGGTCGTATAAAATAAAAATCGCCGCGGGAACGCTTAGACTAATTCCCGCGGCGAGTGCTTTTATTCTTTATTTAGTGTGACAGGACTCAGACCCTGTCACACTAACCACAACTGACGCATTCGAACCCGATTTATTTGTGGGGAAATGATGTGTCTGCTGCGTTAAAATACTCGTAAATCCGTAAAGGATTTCCTGCGTTTTTGCCTTGCATCCCACACCATTTCCCTCAAAATAAATTCTCCGACCTGCAAACGGACGGATTTTGGGATGATTTGGGGTGCGGCAGAAGAAGCAAGGCTAACGCCTTGCGATGATAACAAACCACAAAGCGCCGAAAATCCGCCGTTTTAGGCAGGTTCGAATGCATCAGTTGTGGTTAACGCTTCTTGTATGGCTTTGGCGAGCTGATCGGGGCAAGAGGTGGATTTGAAGCCGCAGCGGATGCCGGATAAGCGGCGGATCGCGTCCTCTGCTTCCATCCCCTCTACCAACGCGCCGATGCCCTTGGTGTTGCCGTTGCAGCCGCCCTCAAACTGCACGTTGTGCACGCGGCCGTCGGTTATGTCAAACGTGATCGAGCGGGAACAGACCCCGCGCGTCTGATAGCGATACGGCAAGACGATCAACCTTTCTTTGCCAATTTTTGTTTATAGCGGAGCAGGGCGTCCACGCAGTCGTCCGACACGGTGGTCGAACCGAGCGGGCGCGCGGTGCGGGAATACATACCGTGAAAATCCGAGCCGCCGGTGGTCAGCAGATCGTGCTGCTTGGCAAATTCCAGCAACGCAGCCCGTTGCTCCTCGGAATGGGAAGGATGCCACACCTCAACGCCGTCAAGGCCGAGTGGCACGAGCTCCGTGAGCAGCTCCTCGCTTTGGTATACGTGCGTGTGTGCCAAAACGGCGATGCCGCCCGCTTCGTGAATGGCGGTGAGTACGTCGCGCGTGTCGGGATATTCGATCGGCACGACGGCACTGCCGTCCTTGCCGAACAGCTTGTGATACAGCTCGCCGTACAGGGAATCGGCGTAGCCGGCATCCATCAACGCGTGCATGATGTGTTGCTTAAAGATATTGGTGCTGCCGGTGGCACACTTGACCACCAGCTCCGGCGTGATGGGGTAGTACCGCATCACCTTGCGCACCATTTCCATGCCGGCGGTGCGGCGGTTTTCACCGATGCGGTGGCAAAGGCCCTCCAGCCGGTCGGGATGATCGCACAGATAGCACAGCAGGTGCGCTTTGCGGCCCCGCGCGTGATCTATGGTGGAGATCTCCACCCCGTGGATCACCTGAATTCCTTGACGCTTGCCGATGATGACGGCACGCGTGGCACCGGCAGTCGCGTCGTGATCGGTGACCGAGACGGTGGACAGGCCCTTCCGCTTTGCGATGCTGATGAGATCCTCAATGCCGAGTGAACCGTCCGATATTTTCGTGTGACAATGCAAGTCGCCAGCCAATGTTCTGCCCTCCTGTTTGAACCAAAAACCCCTCTTACTACTAAGTTTCAGTATACAACTTTTTCCATTCAAACGCAAGGCGTTTTCCGGAAATCAAAAAATTTTCTTGCAATTTTGACAAGGTTTTGGTAGAATGAAAAAAATTTGTGAGCAATATGATATGGTGGAATATGATAGAAACGGAAAGGAAGGCGAATGCTATGGATACGGGCGATCCTGGGCAGCGTAACAACAAGATGCCGGCGTCGGCGGTTCATAGCGTTTGCAGGCAGGGATAGTATTCCTGTGCCTTTTGCGTGCGCTTAAAACCTCCCGCCGGAACCGGACGGGAGGTTTTTATGATGATCTATAATTGGGAAGACGATACGAAAACGCTGGTGCAGTGGCTGGACGGACGGCAGTTCTCCGCGGCGCGTGCGTGGCTGCGCGAGCAAAACGCCGTGGATATTGCGGCGCTGTTCGAGGAGCTGCCGAGCGCGCAGCAGCCGACGGTATATCGCTTGCTGCCCAAGACGCTCGCCGCGGAGGCGTTTGCGTACATGGAATCGGACACGCAGGAGGTGCTCATTCGCGCGTTTACCGATCGTGAGCTTGCCGCGATGCTGGAGGAGCTGTACGTGGACGATACCGCCGACCTGCTCGAAGAAATGCCGGCGAACGTGGTCAAGCGGTTGCTCAGGGTATCCTCACCGGAGGATCGGCGCACGCTGAATCAGATCCTGCGATATCCGGAAAACAGCGCCGGCAGTGTGCTGACCACCGAGTTCGTGGATCTCAAGGCGGATATGACGGTCGCGGCGGCACTGCGGTATATTCGGGCGCACGGGCCGGATAAGGAAACGATCTATACCTGTTACGTGACGGACAACGACCGCCGTTTGCAGGGCGTGCTGACCGCGCGGGAATTGCTCTTGGCGAACGAAAACGATCGCGTCGGTGACCGGATGAACACCAACGTCATCTCGGCGGTCACGACCGAGGATCAGGAGCAGGTTGCGAGCCTGTTTGCCCGCTACGACCTGATCGCTTTGCCGGTCGTGGACAGCGAAGACCGTCTGATCGGCATTATCACGGTGGACGACGTCGTGGATATTATCCAACAGGAGACCACCGAGGATATCGAGAAAATGGCGGCGATCACACCGACCGATAAATCGTATTTCCGTACCGGCGTGCTGGAAATATTTTGCAAGCGTATCCCCTGGTTGCTGCTGCTTATGGTGTCCGCTACCTTTACCGGTATGATCATCACGGCGTTTGAGTCGGCACTGGCGGCGTCGGTCGCGTTGACCGCGTTCATCCCGATGCTGATGGGCACGGGCGGTAACAGCGGCAGTCAGTC
>CAYZXC010000069.1:0-6636 GCA_964482275.1 uncultured Eubacteriales bacterium | reverse complement strand
GCATTCTCAGCCGTCACAACCTGTGTGCTACCGGTACAACGGGCAAAATGGTGTCCGAGGCGACCGGTTTACAGATAACCCGCTACCTGAGTAGTGCTCAGGGCGGAGCACAGCAGATTTCCGCACGTATTTCCTGCGATGAGATAGACCTGCTCCTGTTCTTCCGTGACCCGATGACGGCCAAGGAGAATGAAGCGAATGAGAACGATATGTTCCGACTGTGTGATATGCGCAATATTCCGGTCGCGACCAACATCGCCTCTGCGGAGGTGTTGATCCGCGGATTGGAACGCGGTGACTTGGATTGGCGTAATATTGTCAATCCCTCCAATAGAGTATAAGGTAAAGGGACGAGAAATAATGGCACTGATTACCAAAGCGATCCGCGGCACGCAGGATGTCCTGCCCGCCGACAGTCACGAATGGCAATATGTGGAGCGTACGGCTCTGCAGGTTGCGCGTGATCACGGCTACCGTGAGATCCGCACGCCGGTGTTTGAACACACCGAGCTGTTCCAGCGTTCGGTGGGGGAAACCACCGACGTGGTGCAGAAGGAAATGTATACGTTTGAAGACAAAGGCGGCCGCTCTATCACGCTCCGTCCGGAGGGTACTGCGGGCGCTATGCGTCTGCTTTTGGAGCACGGCCTGCACAATGAGGCGTTGCCGATCAAGACCTCTTATGTGACGTCTTGCTATCGGTACGAAAAACCGCAGGCAGGCCGTTTGCGCGAATTCCATCAGTTTGGTATCGAGTGCTTCGGCACCGCTTCACCGATGGCGGACGCTGAGGTCATCGCCGTGGCACACAATGTGCTCAAGGCACTGTCTGTCACCGGCGTATCGTTGCACATCAATTCCATCGGTTGCCCGACCTGCCGCAAGGCGTATCACGAGGCACTCAAAGCTTATTTTGAAACGCGTCAAGACGATCTGTGTGAGACCTGCCGTGATCGCTTGGGACGTAATCCTATGCGGATCTTGGACTGCAAATCTCCGGTGTGTTCCGCTATTGCTGCGGATGCGCCGGTCATCGTGGATTACCTGTGCGACGATTGCAACGAGCATTTCCATCAGGTGCAGGACTATCTGACCGCTGCCGGCATTGAGTTTTCGCTGGATCCGCATATCGTGCGCGGTCTGGATTACTATACGCGTACGGTATTCGAATTTGTATCCGACGCTCTCGGCGCGCAAGCCGTTGTGTGCGGTGGCGGCCGTTACGACGGTCTGTGCGAGGAGCTCGGCGGTCCGCATCTGCCGTCGCTCGGCTTCGGTATGGGACTTGAGCGTCTGCTCATGATACTGCACGCGCAAAACGCACCGATTCCGAAGGAGCCGACCTGCGATCTGTACCTAGCCTCGATGGGGGAAGCGGCGGCAAAGCGTTGCTTCGCGCTCGCCAATCAGTTGCGCGAGGGCGGTGTCGCGGTGGAATGCGATACCGTTGGCAGAGGCTTAAAGGCGCAAATGAAATACGCCGATAAGCTGCACGCCCTGTACACCATCGTGGTGGGAGATACCGAGCTTGAGACCGGCAAGGCAAAGCTCAAGGATATGGCGACGGGCGAAGTCACGGACGTCGAGCTTGATGACGGCCTGTACACGGTGTTATACAACAAATCGCTGGATCGGCAGTTCGCCGATGTGGCACACTGTTAGGGGATATGTAAATGGAAACCATTAAGGGTATGAAACGCACCCGCTATTGCGGTGAATTTCGCAAGGAGCACGCGGGTGAAACTGCTACGGTGTTTGGCTGGGTACAGCGTCAGCGCGATCTCGGTCAGCTGATCTTTATTGATCTGCGTGATCGCACCGGTATCGTGCAGTTGGCATTTGACGATAATACGGCCCGTGATATTTTTGATAAAGCGTTCACCGTTCGCGGTGAGTATGTGCTGGCGGCAACCGGAACAGTGCGGGTTCGCTCGTCTATCAACAACGAGATCCCCACCGGCGAGGTGGAGATCGCGGTCACAGAGCTTCGCATTTTGAACAAAGCGGAGACCCCGCCGTTTGAGATCGTGGAAAACTCCAACACCGCGGAGGCCATGCGTCTGAAATACCGCTATCTGGATCTGCGCCGTCCCGATCTTCAGCGCAACCTGTTGTTGCGCCATAAGATCGCCAAGGCAACGCGCGATTATTTTGATTCGCAGGGCTTTGTAGAACTGGAAACCCCCATTCTGGTGCGTTCTACGCCGGAAGGTGCGCGTGACTTCTTGGTACCGTCCCGCGTACACAAGGGTGAGTTTTACGCGCTGCCGCAGTCCCCGCAGCTGTATAAACAGCTGTCGATGGTTGCCGGATTTGACCGCTATTTCCAGCTTGCCCGTTGCTTCCGCGACGAGGATCTGCGCGCCGACCGTCAGCCTGAATTTACGCAGATCGACCTGGAAATGTCATTCGTCGATGTCGAGGACGTTCTGGAGATCGGCGAGGGCTTTATGAAGCACGTCTTCAAGGAGATCCTGGACGTGGACATCCCGCTTCCGTTGCCGCGCATGACCTATACCGAAGCGATGGAGCGCTTTGGATCGGATAAGCCGGATACCCGTTTCGGTATGGAACTGTGCGATGTCAGCGATATTGTCAAGGCTTGCGGCTTCGGTGTATTCACCTCGGCAATTGAGGGCGGCGGCTCGGTTCGCGGCATCGTTGCTAAGAACGCTGTAAAGAACATCTCCCGTAAGGATATTGATAAGCTCACGGAACACGCCAAGGGAATCGGCGCCAAGGGCCTTGCGTGGGTGCGTTGGACGGAGGACGGCATTTCCTCCTCGTTTGGCAAATTCCTCGCGGAGGACACCATGCAGGCGTTGCTTGCAAAGCTGGGTGCTGAGCAGGGCGACGTGGTATTGCTGGTTGCGGATACCGTGTCTAAACTGGTGCTTACGGTTCTCGGCGCTTTGCGCTTGGAATTGGCAGATAAACTGAACATCAAGCGCGAAGGCTTTGACCTGCTGTGGATCATTAACTTCCCCTTCTTCGAATGGGATCCGGAGCAAAACACCTGGGTGGCGATGCACCATCCCTTCACTTCGCCGCTTGATGAGTGTATTCCGTATCTGGATAGCGATCCCGCCCGCGTGTTTGCCAAAGCGTATGATTTGGTACTCAACGGCATTGAAATGGCGAGCGGTTCCATCCGTATTACCGATCCCGAACTGCAAAAGCGGATGTTCCGCGCACTGGGGCTTTCGGACGAAGTATCGTATGCCAAATTCGGTTATCTGACCGATGCTTTCAAATACGGCGCACCGCCGCACGGCGGCATGGCGCTCGGACTTGACCGACTGGTCATGCAGATGCTCGGTGCTTCTACTCTGCGTGACGTGGTGGCGTATCCGAAGGTGCAGAACATGACCGAGCTTATGACACAGTGCCCGTCCTCGGTGGATGCCGCACAGCTTGGCGAGTTAGGTCTTTCGTTACTGCCGACAGAAGAATAAAAAAGTAAGCGGCTGCAGCAATTCTTTTTGCTGCAGCCGCTGCTTTTCGTTAGTTGTTATCGGCGGTTCTTCATGAAGCGATCATATAGGAAAATGCCACCCAGCAGCACCGCGGCGATGCCGCAGGCCATAAGCACCTCAAACAGTGCGGGATCGGAGAAGGAGAATTTCGTTTCATCCGTCGTTTCCGTTACCGCATAGAATTCCCATTCGATCAAATCGTCCGCCGCCAGACCGTCACCGGTATAGGTATAATCACAGCGCAGATCAATGGAATACGCGACCTGTGCATCGGCGGGGAGCACGGTGTTCAAGGTGAAATCCCGGTCGTCATTGATACGGCTGTACGCTCCTTCATATAGCACTGTGCTGCCGTTGCGCACCGTAATGTAAACATGGTTTAGATAACGGAGGGCTTCCTCGTTATCATACGGCAGTTCGACCGTGCGAAGCCCGATCTTTTGCTCGGTGGCAGTGCTGTTGCGCACGATCAGCGTACCTGCAGTTGTGGTATACTCACCGGCCTTTAAGGTCGGTCTTTCCCAAACCGTTGCCGCGTTTTCCGCGGTGAAGACCAGCGTATTATCGCCCAACGTGCCTAAATCGTATAGCTGCGTGCTGCTGCCTGCCGCTGCCGGTATTGCCGTCAGACAGAGAAATACCGCGCATATCGTAAGAATAAGAACTTTTTTCACGGGTGATCCTCCTCCGGCCATTCTTGACTCTTTTTACGGTACAGGCTCAGTACCAAAGAAAGCACGATCACCAGTACTACGCAACCGCCGAGTATCGCAAACACAAGCGGTGGAAGCCCTAAAATACGCGCCGAACCGTCTTCCTCAGAAGATGGTTCGCTAACATACGGTTTGGTTGCTAACGTTTCCTTTTTGGTGGTCGGCTTGACACCCTCTTCGGGTTCTTCGTTTTGTGCCAATAGCCCAATCTGATCGGCATCGAGCACCGCGGTATACAACAGTGCGTTGTCAATAAGACCGTTAAACTGCGCGTCGCCTTCAAATTCACTGCCGATGATCAGACGATACGGATCCATGGCATCTACCGAAAAATTTTCAAGCGTCTGGGAGGCATATAACGTACCGTCAAGGTACAGAGCTACTTCCGTATCCGACAGGGTTACCGCGATATGGTGCCATTCGTTGGTCTGCAGTGCGGACGCGACGTTCTCCCCAACCGCATGATGCAATGAGACCGGTTCAAGCTGCGGATCCTCGATTGTCAGCTGAATACCATCCAACTGTTGCGAGGCATCGGTATTATGCGGTGAAACGATCAGGCTGTGGTTCTCATTTTTAAAGACACATAGCAGGCGCTGTTCCTTTTTATCCTCATTTTCTCCCGCCCAGTTGACCCAAGCGGAAAAGGTGAATGCGGACAGTTCTTTGACGCGCGCTGTGGCAAGCCTCACGTGCTGGGTATCACCATCCAGTTGCAAGGCCTTTCCGGTAATGCCGTCCTCCACCCAGGCGAAGGATGCGGGATCGCTTTTATCACCTTTCATCACGTAATAGACGTCCTTCGGCACGTCGTCCGGTTCCGTAACAAGGTGGATACATTCTATCTCGTTCGTGTCGGCATCTTCTGCCGGTTCGGTAGCCGACACAGACCAGACAGGCATCACCGAGATGACCGTTGTCAACGCGAGCATGCCTATAAGATTACGAACAGGTTGCAAGCTCATGGAGAGCACCTTACCTTTCTAACGATAGTACTTATAGTAGGCGACCACGGTAACACGAGTGCCGGTGATGATATCATCTCCTGTGATGAGCACACCGTTTCGGCTCATCAGTTCACCGTATTCCAGGGTGGAGAGGGGACAAGCAAATGGGATGGAACCGTTCGAAAAGCGCAGCTCCAGCTGCTCGGTCGCGGCACAAATACGGCCGTCTTTACCGATTACGACCTCACCGGTCGGCTCGCGTCGCACCGCATAGGTAATGAGTTTTCCGTCCAAAGCGACGATGACCGGCGGTTGTTTTACGGTCTGTTTCCGAAAAAACCAGCCCATTATTGGTACCCTCCGTTACGCTACTTATTTACAGAAGATATTGTACTATTTTCACAGAGTTCTGTCAATAAGAAAGAAAAGTTCACAGTTTCTTCATGGGTGTTAGGAAAGTGCTTGCTATAATAAAATAAGCAAAAGGTCGGTAAGGGGGTTGTCGGTAAAATGGCGGTAGGTACAAAGGTGTTGCTGATCGTTAATCCTGTAGCGGGAAAAGCGAAGGGTCGCTCTGCTCTGTTTCCGCTCACCGAAACGCTGTGTCGCGAGGGGTATATCCCAACAGTCCATATCACCGGGGAGCGGGGGGATGCACGGCGCATCGCTCAAGAGTTGGCCTCCTATCACGATCTGGTGATCTGTTGCGGCGGCGACGGCACGCTGAATGAGGTGATAGATGGATTGCTGGCATGCGAAAAACAGGTGCCGCTTGGGTATATACCCGCGGGAAGCACGAACGATTTTGCCAACAGTCTGCATTTGAAAGCACAGCCTGCGGCGGCGTTGCGTGAAATTCTTGATGGCCGTGACGATGCCATGGACGTTGGCTTTTTTAACGATACGCGTCATTTCTCGTACATTGCTTCTTTCGGCATGTTCACGGCTGCCTCCTATAATGCATCTCAAACCACTAAAAACGCGCTGGGTCATTTTGCGTATTTGTTGGAAGGCAGCAAGGAACTGTTTTCCGTGCAGAGCCACGAGATCGTTGCCCAAACGGCTGACAAGCGCTATGAAGGGGATTACCTGTTTGGAGCGGTGTGCAACTCTACCTCAGTCGCCGGTTTGGTTAAACTCAATGCCGGAATCGTGGATATGAGTGACGGCTTGTTTGAGGTGATTCTGGTGCGCCGTCCGATGAATGCCGCCGAGCTTGCCCGTATTCTCAATTCGATCAATACAGCAGATTTTGATCCGGAACTGTTTGATTTCTTCAAAGCGTCCGAAGTCAATTTTACTATGAAGAAACCGTTGCCGTGGTCACTGGATGGCGAGTATGCCGAGGGAGCTGAAACGGTTACCGTGAAAAATATTCCCCAAGCGATTTTGCTGCGTCACTGATATAAAGCAAAGAAAAAACGCCGCCCTTTCGAAAGGTGAAAGTGAAGTAGTCAATAGTTAGTAGACACAAAATTAACTATGCCACCAGTTCTGTTC
>CAYZXC010000068.1:0-6718 GCA_964482275.1 uncultured Eubacteriales bacterium | reverse complement strand
TCACCGCCGGTATGGGTCGTTCGTGGGCGATCCCGACCCCGCTGGTGATGCTGCATAATATGCCGGTGGTGCGTGATCTGATCAAGCCTATTATCAACATTCCGGCGCAGTCGATGAGCCCGTCCGAACTGCCGTCGCGTTGGTCGGATAAGGTCAAGTGCCGCGCCATCACCGTCAAAGAGATCGAGCAGATCGTGGACGCATTCGCCAAAACGGCGGCGCTGTGTAAGGAAGCGGGCGTTGACGGCATTGAGGTCCACGCGGTGCACGAGGGCTACCTGCTTGACCAGTTTACCACCGAATACACCAACAAACGCACCGACCGATACGGCGGCTCGTTCGAGAACCGTTACCGTTTTGCGACCGATATCGTCAAGGCGATCAAAGCCGCCTGCGGAGACGAGTATCCGGTGTCACTTCGCTATTCCGTCCAATCCAAGGTCAAGGCTTTCGGCGTTGGTGCCGTGCCCGGTGAGGACTATACCGAGCTTGGCCGAACGATGGAGGAAAGCGAGAAAGCCGCCAAATATCTGCAGGATGCCGGCTACGATATGCTCAACGCCGACAACGGCACCTACGATTCCTGGTACTGGGCACATCCGCCGATGTATATGCCGCAAAACTGCAACCTGGACGACGTGGCGCATATCAAGAAGTTTGTGGATATTCCGGTCGTTTGTGCCGGCCGTATGGAGCCCGATGTCGGTGCCAAGGCGATCGCCGAAGGCAAGATCGACGCGATGGGCGTTGCCCGCCAGTTCCTTGCGGATGCCGAGTGGGTCACCAAGCTGATCGAGGAGCGTACGGAGGATATCCGCCCCTGCATCTGCTGTCACAACGCCTGCTTCAATATGGCGCATTACAAGGGCGTTGCCAATGCACAGTCCATTTACGATGCCAGTCATATCGCACGTTGCGCATTGGATCCCCGCGTGATGCAGTCGGATAAATACAGCATCAAGCCCACCGCAAAGGCTAAGCGCGTGGCGGTTATCGGCGGCGGTATCGGCGGTATGGAAGCCGCCATCGTGTGTGCCAAACGCGGTCATACCGTGAGTTTGTACGAGAAAACCGACCGCTTGGGCGGTGTGTTCCACGCGGCGGCCGCCCCCTCGTTCAAAGAAAAAGACCGCGCATTGCTTGCGTGGTACGACCGCGAGATCCGCAAGCATCCTATTGAGCTTCACCTGAACGCCGAGGTGACCGACATCGCATCGCTGGATGCGGATGAGATTATCGTCGCGACCGGTGCGAAGCCGAATACGTTGCCTGTTAAGGGCGCGGAGCACGGCGTTGAAGCGGTTGACTATTTGCTCGGAACCAAAACCGTGGGGGACGAGGTCGTGATCGTCGGCGGCGGTCTTACCGGTTGTGAGATCGCGTATGATCTGTACCTGCAGGGTAAGAAGCCCACGATCGTCGAAATGAAGCACGATCTTATCGTATCGGATAAGATCTGCCTTGCCAACACCAGTTTCCTGCGTGATTTCTTCGCCGCGAACAAGGTGCCGACCTATTTGGAGACCGGTGTCACCGCGATCCGCGAGGACGGCGTCACTGTCAAGAGCAAGGACGGCAAGACCTTTGATATCAAGGCCGACAGCGTGATCTTGTCGGTCGGTTATAAGCCGTCCCCCGCATTCAAAAGCTCCGGTAAGGTCCATATTGTGGGCGACGCCGATCGCGTCGGCAACCTGCGCACCGTCATCTGGCAGGCGTGGGATGTCGCGATGAAACTGTAAGGAGGATGTATATGCTGTTAACAACGGAACAACAAGCCGTACTGGACGGCGAAAAAGGGGAGACCCTGCAAAAGGTGATGAAAACGCTCGTGATGTACGGCGAAGCGTTCGGCGCGGATAAAATGGTGCCGGTCACCTCGAAGTATAACCATCTCGTCACCTCGTTCGGTCTGAAAATGATGACACCGGTCTTTGATCTGATGCAACAGCTTATCGACGCAGGTGCACTGTCCGAGCAACAATTCTCGGTGGATCCCCGTCCGCTGGATCCGAATGTTCCTGCCAACTTCCTGCAAAAGCTCATTTTCAATAAGTTTATGTATTCTACCCAAGCGTCCTACGAGGAACAGCTCAAGCAGCTCGGTCTGCTCAGTGACGATGCCTTTACCTGTGCGTGCTATCTCGACCAGGTCGGTAACAAGCCCGGTAAGGGCGACGTGCTCAGCTGGGCGGAATCCTCGGCTGTCGTGTATGCCAATTCCGTGCTCGGTGCGCGCTGCAACCGTAACTCCGGCATTATGGATATTATGGGTTCCATTGCCGGTTGCGTGCCACATTTCGGTCTTGTCACCGACGAGGGCAGAAAAGCAAGCTGGATCGTAAAAATACAGACCACAAAAAAACCGGAGGCCCAGCTGCTCGGTTCTGCAATCGGTATGAAGGTGATGGAGGATGTGCCGTACATCGTGGGCCTCGATCAGTGGCTCGGTACCGAGCTTAACGATGCTGCCTGTGCGTATCTTAAGGATTTCGGTGCCGCCACCGCCTCCAACGGTGCGGTGGGCCTGTATCATATCGAAAACCTGACCCCCGAAGCGGTCGAACAGGGAACAGGACTCGTCAAAGAGGGCGCCCGCGAATACATCATCGACGACGCGGAGCTTGCCCGCGTGCAGGCGAACTATCCGGTGATGTGGAAGAAAAAAGATGCCAAACCGAAATTGTGCTTTGTGGGCTGTCCGCATATGAGCCTGCAGCAGCTTAAAGATTGGACCGACCGCGTGGAAGCCGGTCTTGCTGAAAACGGCAACAAAAAGGTGCTGGTTCCCACCGTGTTCACCACCGCGCCCGCTGTTAAAAAAGAATTTGACAAGACCGACTACGCCGCCCGTCTGGCGGCTACCGGCGTGATTCTTTCCTGCATCTGCCCGCTGATGTATATGAACAATCCGCTCTGCGGCCCGATGCCGGTCATCACCTCGTCCAATAAGTTGCGTACCTATACCACGGCGCGGTATTACACTGAGGATGAGATCCTTACCCAGATCACGAAAGGAGGCGATTGGGCGTGAAAGAATTCAAAGGTCGTGTCGTAACACCCGGCACCGTTACCGCCCCCGCACTGGTATCACACGGCGGCTTGAACACGCTTGCCTCGTTCCAGAAAGCGTTGCAGTTCGGCGATAAGACCGCCACCTGCGGCGATCAGAACAACCCCGATCTGTACGGTAAGCAGATGGTCGGAAAAGCACTGTGCCTGCCGCAGACCATCGGCTCTACCACCGGTGGCTTGGTGCTGTACTGCGCCTGCGCGATGCAGCGTCAGCCGGCTTGCCTGTTGTTCTCGAATCCTATTGATTCTTTGGCGGCTGCCGGTTCGGTGCTCGCCTCGGTCTGGCTGCCGGATGCCAAAATGCCGGTCGTCGATTCGCTCGGCGAGGAGTTTTTGAATTATGTCAAGGATGATATGACCGTTACCATTACCGAGGACGGTACCGTCCTCGTGGAATGATCCCTTTAAGAGCCGCCTTTGGCGGCTCTTTTTTTGTAATTTTTAGTTAAAACATCTTGCGCGGTATTCGCTGTTTTTGATATACTGTACCTACAAAGGAGGTTGGTTTATGTTACAAGTCAGAGGTCTTTCCAAGATCTATAAAACCAAGAACGGTGTCGACGTCAAGGCGTTGGACAACGTGTCGTTGCAATTCCCCGAAACCGGTATGGTGTTTTTACTGGGTAAGAGCGGCAGCGGTAAATCGACGCTGTTAAATGTGTGCGGCGGTCTGGATTCCCCGACAAGCGGTGAGATCCTTGTGAAAGGACGCAGCAGCAAGGATTTTACGCAAAGCGATTTTGACAGCTATCGCAATACCTTTATCGGTTTTATTTTCCAGGAGTATAATATCCTGAGCGAATTTTCGGTGGAGGATAATATTGCGCTGGCGTTGGAGCTGCAGGGAAAACCAAAGGATAAGGCGGCGATCACGGCACTGCTTGAGGATGTGGATCTGACCGGTTACGCCAAGCGCAAGCCGAATACGCTGTCCGGCGGTCAGAAGCAGCGTATCGCCATTGCCCGTGCGCTCGTGAAAGCGCCGGAGATCATTATGGCGGACGAGCCTACCGGTGCGCTGGATTCCAATACCGGTAAGCAGGTGTTCGATACGCTGAAAAAGCTGTCGCGGGATAAGCTGGTCATCGTGGTTTCTCACGACCGTGATTTCGCCGAGCAATACGGTGATCGGATCATCGAACTGAAGGACGGCCGGATCCTGTCGGATGTCAGTAAAACAACGCAACAGCAAGAAAAACTGAGCGCTAACGTTAACACCGTGGGGGACGTGCTGTGTGTCAAGCGCGGTGCCGATCTGACTGATGCGGATTTCGACAAGATCAAGGCCTTCCTGAAAAACGCGGATGAGGACGTGCTGATCGCCGGCAACCCCAAGGACATTACCACTTTCAAAAAAGTCAGCCGTATCACGGATGACGGTGCGAAAGAGGTGTTTCTCGACACCGATCCCGATAAGGCGGAGAAAAAGCAGTATTCTCCCGAAGACAGCCGCTTTATCCGCTCCAAGCTGCCGGCTAAGCACGCGATCAAGATCGGTCTGTCGAGTCTGAAAAGCAAGCCGGTGCGCTTGACCTTTACGGTGTTGCTATGTACGGTCGCGTTCATTATGTTCGGCTTGTTGTCTACGCTGAGCTTTTATGACAGCGAGGCGACCTTCCGCCAGACAATGTCGGATACCGCAGACGCGATGATGCAGGTGAGCAAGATATATCTTATCACCGAAACCTCCTATCGCCAAGGGTACGATACGTGGGAATATGACGGTACCTATCAAACGTATTTCAGCGATGCGGAATTCGCTGCGTTTGAGCAACAGTTCGGCACAGACGTTTTCGGCGGTGTGTCGGTCGGCATGAATCTGAATGTACGAAGCACAACATCGTCGTATTGGAACCCCCAACTGCAAACGATTGCCTATCTGCCGGAAAACCATTCGTTGCGCAGCCAAATCAACGGCAGCTATCCCGCCGGCAAGAATGAGATCTGCCTGTCCTCGTATACGGCACAGGTGCTCAAGGAATGCCAGACGTACGATGCCGACGGCAATCTGTTGGAACTGAACGCGGCTTCCGATATTATCGGAAAAACCATCAACATCAGCGGTGTTCCGTACAAGGTTACCGGTATTTTCGAGAGCGGTGCCATTCCCGAAAAGTACGAAACGCTCAAGGATGCAACCACCGGCAATTCCCGTCTGCTGTATGATTTCACGTCTGCGTTGGCGGATGGCTTGCATCAGGTTGCGTTCGTGTCGCTTGATCGGCTAAAGACGGTTGCTTCGGAAAATGAGCCCTATGATCCGACCGAGTATTCCCAGCAGCGCGCGGTTACGGATCTGATAAGCAGTGGCGCGTACGAGTTCTCCGAATGGGGTAATGCGACATACGAAGCTTACTCCAAGATGTCGTCGAGTGCTGTGTATCAGCCGATCGTTGCCGGTAAAACACAGCCTGCCGACAACGAAGCGATCGTATCCTCTTCGATGTATTACCGCTCGTTGGCGGAAGTGTTTAGCGAAAAATACAATTTGCTGATCGAAACTGAGGACTATGCGCGCCAAGAACGGTTGATCGTTGCCATGGATAACTGCTATCGGCTGTCCGAGGGCGGGTCTTGGCAGATCAACAAGGATAGCGGAAAAGATGAATTTGTCACCCTGACAGCGGCAGAAAAAACGCAGCTGACCGATGCCGTGACCGCTACTGTCAAGCGGGAAGGCGTCACGCTCAAGCTTGGTCTTAAGGTTTTCGACGATATCGATCAAATGAGTGTCGGTGATGTAGAGGAATTCACGGTGATCGGCGTGGTGGAGAGCTCCGGTACGGACGAGGACCGCGTCTATTTGTCCGATGCGTGCGCGGATCGGTTGTGGGAGATCCAGAAAGGCGCTTTGGAATACTATTCGGAATATTCCACCGCCTACACGGCAGATCCGAACGCCATTTATGGAACGGTGTTTTTGCCGTATGACGGTTCTGAAGCGCAGACTGATCTTTACTGGTCCATGTACAAAAACACGGACTTCAAAGAAAACGGCAGCCGCGTGGACCTCGCCGGCGCG
The DNA here is from genome assembly GCA_964482275.1 of uncultured Eubacteriales bacterium. Taxonomy (GTDB): domain Bacteria; phylum Bacillota; class Clostridia; order Oscillospirales; family Acutalibacteraceae; genus RGIG3009. The sequence continues at coordinate 621 of CAYZXC010000068.1, read as the reverse complement.
TTTGTGGATAACCTGCGCACGGTCGACGATACGGTAAACAGCTTATCGCAGGTGTTCCTGTATATCGGCTTGGTGATGGCGGTATTTGCGGTTCTGCTGTTCTCGAACTTCATCTCGGTTTCCATTTCGCAGAAAAAACGCGAGATCGGCATTCTGCGTGCCGTTGGTGCGCGTAGTGCGGATGTGTTCAAGATCTTCTTCTCGGAATCCTTTTTCATTGCCCTCGTATGTGTGGTTTTGTCCACGGTCGGCTGTATCGTTGCGTGCAGCTTGATTAATGCGCAATTGGCTACCGGAATCGGTGCGTCGCTTTTGGTGTTTGGTGCGACCGCGTTTGCGGTGCTGGTCGCGATTGCGGTCGTTACAGCGGTGGTCGCGACCTTCCTGCCTGTGTACAACGCTGCTAAGAAAAAACCGGTAGATTCCATCCGTGCCTTATGATAACATAAAAGGAGCCGCCCGGCGAAAAATGCCGGGCGGCCCCTTTTTCGGTACATCAGTCCTCGCCTTGCTCCATTTCCGCTTGGATAGCGGGATCGTAGGAAAGCAGGGGAGAGGCGTCGTTTCCGTGGATCTTGCGCTTGACGTAGTTGCTCGTGATCTTGGCGACCAACGGGGTCA
>CAYZXC010000067.1:0-6817 GCA_964482275.1 uncultured Eubacteriales bacterium | reverse complement strand
GAACGGGAATTTCTCATTTGTAAGGTGTGACAGGTTCAAGTCCTGTCACACTAAGTGATATTTTTGCCTGTGGCAAACGTGATAGTCGTCCCTGATGGCAGATGGAAGAAGGGGCGGGATTGTGCGTAGGGGCGATTTTCAATCACCCGCGAGGTGCGTGCGAACCGCCGTAGGGGCGGGCAATGCCCGCCCCTACGGCGTCAATTCGGTCTTGTTGTAGGGGCGACCATTGGTCGCCCGTTAGGGTTTTGCGAATGACAAAGAAACGGGGGTGCGTATTGCACCCCCGTTCATAATTTCGTCGTAGAAACAGATCGAAATAAATTAACGGATACCGTATTTTTCGATGATGTAATCCATATCCTTGTCGCCGCGGCCGGAGAGGTTGATGAGCACCGAACCTTTTCCCATCGTCTTAGCGAGCTTCATACCGTACGCAACGGCGTGTGCACTTTCGATCGCGGGGATGATACCTTCCGTGCGGGATAAGGTGAAGAACGCGTCGATGGTCTCCTCGTCGTCCACCACATCGTACTTGACTCTGCCGAGATCGCGCAGGAACGCGTGCTCCGGGCCGGAGGACGGATAGTCAAGACCGCTGGCGACCGAATACACCGGCGCGGGCTCGCCGTTTTCGTCCTTCAGCATAATGCTGTTAAAGCCGTGCATAATGCCTTCGGTGCCGTATTTGAGCGACGCGGCGTGATCGCCGAGCGTCGGGCCTTTGCCGAGCGGCTCAACACCGTACAGCTCCACCGGATCGTTCAAGAACCCTGCGAACATACCGGCGGCATTGGAACCGCCGCCGACACACGCGACGACCGCATCCGGCAGTTCGCCGGTCATACCGAGGAACTGCTCGCGTGCCTCAATGCCGACCACGCTTTGGAAATCGCGCACCATCATCGGGAACGGATGCGGGCCGAGCACCGAGCCGATGCAGTAGATGGCCTCCTTATACTCGTGGGCGTACGCTTCAAACGCGGCGTCTACCGCTTCCTTCAGGGTAGCGAGTCCGTGCGTGACCTCGACAACGTTCGCGCCGAGGATCTTCATACGCGCGACGTTGGGAGCTTGCTTTTTGATATCCACAGAGCCCATATAAATGTCACATTCCAAACCGAAATACGCGGCGGCGGTGGCGAGCGCCACACCGTGCTGACCCGCACCGGTCTCCGCGATGACCTTTTTCTTGCCCATATATTTGGCGAGCAACGCTTCACCCATACAGTGGTTGAGCTTGTGTGCACCGGAATGGTTTAAGTCCTCGCGCTTGACATACAGCTGCACGTTGCCGAGCTTTGAGGACAACCGCTCCAGATACGAGATCGGAGTGGGGCGGCCCTGAAAATCCTTTCGGATGCGGCGCAGCTCACTGATGAATTTTGAGGATTTGCAGATGGTGAAATACGCCTCGGTGATCTCCGCCATGGCTTGTTTTAAGTCGTCGGAGATGTACGCGCCGCCGTATTTGCCGAAATAGCCGTTCTCATCGGGATAGTGCTTAAAATACGTATCAAAATCAATGCCGTTGAAATTCATGGTAGGTTCCTCCGTTTATGTCTTGTGAAGTTGGTTTTCTCTCCCTCCGTCTCGCCGCGTTGCGGCGAGACACCTTCCTCGTCAGAGGGAGGCAAGGTGGGTTGGCTTTAGGTTGTGGGGAGGCAGAGTCGCCATCGTTTGGTATACAATTTCATAATGCCAGCACCTCGAAAAAATAAAAAAATCCTCGGCAGATGTTTCTGCCAAGGACGAATAAATTACTTATCCGCGGTACCACCTTGATTCACGGCGAAAGCCGTGCACTTTGCGGGATACAACCATATCCCCGACAACTGACGCATGTCCTCGCGTTGCAGAATACTCTGCGCCTAATGCGCATTTGACTGCACCCTCAGCGGCCCATTTGGACGTCTGTTTCTTACCCGATTTCCAGCACCACGGGCTCTCTGTGAAGGCGTCAACGCCGTTACTTCCGCTTCAACGGTTTCCTGTTAAATTTGGTGTCATTATATCACCGCGGTACGCACTTGTCAAGTCTCCCGTGACAAAAACTTGATTCCGGCGGGGAAGCGTGGTAAAATAGGGGAGAATCGAGGGATCTGTATGAAAATCATCGACATATTGCAAAGCGGAAAACTGTCGCTGTCGTTCGAGGTGTTTCCGCCGAAGACCGAAACCGCGTTTGACAGTGTTAAGGCGGCGACCGAGGAGATCGCGCGGCTGCATCCGTCATTTATGAGTGTGACCTACGGTGCCGGCGGCGGGACCAGTCGGTATACGTTGGATATTGCGAGGAATATTAAGGAACGCCACGGCGTGCCGACACTGGCGCATCTGACCTGTGTGTCGTCCACGAAACAAACGGTTGCGGAAAAGATCGCGGCGATCCGCGATGCCGGTATCACCAATGTGATGGCACTGCGCGGGGATATCCCGGCAGAGCAGGCGGGTGCTGACCGCAGTGGCTGGGATTACCGCTATGCGGTGGATCTGGTGCGTGAACTCAAAGCCGCAAACTCCGAGTTTTGCATCGGCGGTGCGTGCTATCCCGAAATCCATCCCGAAAGTGCCGATCAAAAAGAGGATATCAAACGACTGAAAGAAAAAGTCGATGCCGGCTGTGATTTTTTGACCACGCAGATGGTGTTTGATAACAACCTGTTATATAATTTCCTCTATAAGATCCGCGAGGCGGAAATCACGGTACCGGTGATTCCGGGAATTATGCCCATCACCAACGGCAATCAGGTAGCGCGAGCGATCCAGTTGTCCGGTTCGTTTATGCCGCAGCGGTTCAAGAGTCTGGTGGACAAGTTCGGCTCGGATCCCGCGGCCATGAAGCAGGCGGGGATCGCGTATGCGACGGATCAGATCATTGATCTGTATGCCAACGGCATCACCAACGTACACGTGTATTCCATGAACAAGCCCGACGTTGCCGCCAAGATCCAGGCGAATCTGTCGGATCTGCTCGGCAAATGATCGCGGTGAGAACCATCGCGCCGCCGCCCGTGTGCGAGCGCGAGATACTGCGGTATGCGGGATGTCGGCAGGCGGACGAGGGTGTGCGCGCACGGCTTACGGAGTGTTTGGCAGAAGCATTGCCGATGCTTACCTACACGGTGTGTTTTACGGACGTTGATCCCGCACCGTTTACGGCACGCTCGGAAAAGCTTCGGGGAAATTTACACGGCTGTGAGCGGGTGCTGTTGATGGCGGCGACCGTCGGCGTCGGTATTGACCGACTGATCGCGAAGTACGGGCGACTATCCCCCGCCAGGGCGTTGTTGCTGCAGGCGATCGGCACGGAGCGTGTCGAGGCATTGTGCGATGCGTTCTGCCGAGAGGTGACGGAAGAAACCGGACTCACACCGCGGCCGCGTTTCAGCCCCGGTTACGGTGATTTACCGCTTCAGGTTCAGCGGGAGGTCGTCACGCTGCTGCAGGCGGAAAAACGCGTCGGTGTGACGCTGAATGATAGTTTTTTAATGTCGCCGTCCAAGTCGGTGACGGCGTTTGTGGGGTACTCCCGCGATGGGGGAACAGCGGTGAATAAGTGCCGCTTGTGTGATAAAACAGATTGTGCATTTCGAGGTGCGATATGACGTTTCGCGAGTTTTTACAACACAATATCGTGCGTCTGGACGGCGGTATGGGTACGCTGTTGCAGGCGCAGGGCCTGCAACCGGGTGAGCTGCCGGAACGGTGGAATCTCACGCACGGCGATGCTGTCACCGCGATCCACAAGGCGTATTACGAGGCTGGCAGCCATGTCGTCAGCACCAACACCTTTGGAGCGAATGCCTTAAAATTCGACGATGAGGAATTGGAAAGCATCGTTAAGGCGGCCTTTGAAAATGCGAGAGCCGCGAAAACGCGGGACGATCAGTTTATCGCTCTGGATATCGGGCCGTGCGGCAAATTGCTCAAACCGTTCGGTGATCTGGATTTTGAGACGGCTGTGGCGGTGTTTGCCAAGACGGTGAAGCTCGGTGTAAAGTACGGTGCTGATCTCATCTTCATCGAAACGATGAACGACAGCTATGAAACCAAGGCGGCGGTGCTCGCGGCAAAGGAAAACAGTGACCTGCCGATCTTGGTATCCAACGCCTACGGTGAGGACGGTAAGCTGATGACCGGTGCGTCACCTGCCGCGATGGTCGCGCTGTTGGAAGGGCTGGGCGTGGACGCGCTTGGTGCGAACTGCTCGCTCGGACCGCGGCAGCTGCGCGACGTGGCGTGCGAGCTGCTTGCGTCGGCATCGGTGCCGGTGATCTTGAAGCCGAATGCCGGTCTGCCAAAATCGGTGGACGGAAACACGGTGTTTGACGTCTTACCCGACGAGTTTGCCGACGAGGTCGCGGCCTTGATGAAAGAGGGCGTGCGGGTCGTCGGCGGGTGCTGTGGCACGACGCCCGCATATATCGCCGCACTGACCGCCAAAACGGTGGGAACGTCGCCGAAGCCGATCAAGCAAAAAGCGAAAACGGTGGTATCGTCCTACACGCATACAGTGGAATTCGGAAACGAGCCGATCCTGATCGGTGAGCGTATCAATCCGACCGGCAAAAAGCGGTTCAAGCAAGCACTGATCGAAAACGATATGGACTATATCCTGAAAGAGGGTGTCGCTCAGCAGGAAAAGGGCGTGCATATTTTAGACGTCAACGTCGGTCTGCCGGATATTGACGAAAAAGGTATGCTGACCCGTGCGGTGTGCGAGCTGCAGGCGATCATTGATCTGCCGTTGCAGATCGACACCGCCGATGCGGCGGCGATGGAGGCGGCGCTGCGCCGTGTGAACGGTAAGCCGCTGATAAATTCCGTGAACGGCAAGCAGGAAAGCATGGACGCGATCTTCCCGCTGGTGAAGAAATACGGCGGCACGGTGATCGCGCTGACGCTCGACGAAAACGGGATCCCCGACACCGCCGACGGACGCGTGGCGATCGCGGAGAAGATCCTCAAAGCAGCGGCAGAATACGGCATCGGTAAACACGAGATCGTGTTTGACACGCTGGCGATGACGGTCAGCGCCGATCAGCGGTCGGCACTCGTGACGTTAGAGGCGCTCAGACGCATCCGCGCAGAGCTTGGCTGCCATACCTCACTTGGGGTATCGAACGTGTCGTTCGGCTTGCCGGCGCGGGACGCGGTGAACGGCACGTTTTTTGCGCTGGCGTTGGAAAACGGCTTGTCCGCCGCGATCATGAATCCGTATTCCGCACAGATGATGCAGACGTATTACACGTATCGGGCGCTGAAAGGCTTAGACGATAACTGCGCGGATTATATCGCCGCGTCCGAACACTTTGCCGTGACGGCGGCAGCTCCCGCAGTTGCCAAAACCGAGGAAGAGAGTCGGTCGGCATTACAGCACGCCATCGTCAAGGGGCTGCAGGACGAGGCGGCGGCGGTGACCGCCCGGCTGCTCAAAACGGCAAAGCCGTTGGACATCGTCAACGGGGAGATCATTCCGGCGCTGGACATCGTCGGGCAAGGCTTTGAACGTAAAACGGTGTACCTGCCGCAGCTGCTCATGAGCGCCGAGGCGGCGAAGAGTGCGTTTGAATGTATCAAGGCGGCGATACCGATGGGGCAGGGGAAGGGCCCTGCGGTTGTGCTTGCTACCGTCAAGGGGGATATTCACGATATCGGCAAAAACATCGTGAAGCTGCTGATGGAAAATTACGGATTTACCGTCGTTGATCTCGGCCGCGACGTGCCGCCGGAAACGGTCGTGGAAGCGGCGATCGCGCACAACGCACCGTTGGTGGCACTCAGCGCGTTGATGACGACGACCGTGCCGGCGATGGAGGAGACTGTTCGGCTGGTGCACGAACGCCTCCCCGCTTGCAAGGTCATGGTGGGCGGTGCGGTGCTCACGAAGGAGTATGCCGACCGTATCGGGGCGGATTTCTACGCCAAGGACGCGATGGAAGGCGTGCGGTACGCGGAGACGGTAAGATAAATATAAAGAAAAAGGCGTCCCGACGGGTTTCGTCGGGGCGCCCTTTGGCTTTGATTCGAGTTTATGCTTTCCTCAGTTTTGCACTGAGGGTGGTGACCACGTCGAACAGTTCATCCGACGGACCGGAGATGACACAGGCGCCGCAAATGGGACAGGGGGGATTTTCGCGCACGCTGTCCACTGCCGCCTGGCAGGCGGAAATGTCACCCTCCAACACCACGGTCACGTGACCGCCGCAGGAGGTTTCCCGTGCGCTCAGTTCCAGCGCGGCACATTTAAGCATTTGATCGACTGCCTGAACGGCATGAGAGGCACCGAGGACCTCTACCAAGGCATAGGCTTCCGGTTTGTTCATCGTCATACGCCTCCTTATCGACCAATGGTGGTTGCGATGCTGTGCTCGGTACCGGCATCCGGTGCTGAGATCACGGTGGATGCCGTGACCTTGCCGTAAGGCGCTGCGGCCGCAAGCGCTGCTTCCATGGCGGCGCGTACGCTGGACACATCTCCGCGCAGCTTGACACAAGCGCCGGCTTTCAAACGGTTGCGTTCCACACCTTGAATCTTGACATCCGCTGCTTTGGCCGCCGCATCCAGTGCGACGAGGCACGCCATGAAGCCGTCCAACTCAAAGATGCCGACCGCCTGACCGGTATAGTTTCTGTCTATCATACTGAGAGCACCTGCCTTTTGTTTGTTGCGAGTTTAGTATATCACATATTTTCGAGGGACACAAGTGTGAAATGCTCAGGGGCACAACAGAACCGTCCCCTTGTGTTCCTGTGTTCCACAGAACCGTCCCCTTGTGTTCCAAGGTGTTGTTTTTTGCGGCGAAATGACTAA
>CAYZXC010000066.1:0-6968 GCA_964482275.1 uncultured Eubacteriales bacterium | reverse complement strand
GTGTATAAGGACATTACCGCTCTCGTCGGCAACACCCCGTTGGTGGAGGTGCGCCGTCTGTCGGGAGAGGGCGCGACGATCCTGGCAAAGCTGGAATATCTGAATCCCGCGGGCAGTGTCAAGGACCGCGTTGCACTGGCTATGCTGAACGATGCGGAAAAACGCGGCTTGCTCTCGACAGATTCCGTGATCATTGAACCGACCAGCGGCAACACCGGCATCGGTCTGGCGGCTATCGCGGCGGCACGCGGCTATCGCGTGATCCTGACAATGCCGGAAACGATGAGCGCCGAGCGCCGCGCGTTGCTGAAAGCCTACGGTGCTGAGCTGGTGTTGACCGAGGGTGCCAAGGGCATGGCAGGCGCCGTGGAAAAGGCAAAGGAACTGGCGGCGGCGATGCCGAACAGCTTTATTCCGGACCAGTTCGGCAACCCCGCCAATCCCGCGGCACACGTTGACACCACCGGCCCTGAGATCTGGAACGATACCGACGGCACGGTGGATCTGTTCGTGGCCGGCGTCGGCACCGGCGGTACCATTACCGGCGTGGGCGAGTATCTCAAATCGCAAAATCCCGCTGTTACAGTAGTCGCGGTGGAACCGGAACGCTCCCCGCTGTTATCGAAAGGCGCGGCAGGTCCGCACGGCCTGCAGGGCATCGGCGCGAATTTTGTACCGGACACCTTGAACACCGCCGTGTATGACGAGGTGTTTCCGGTCAGTGAAGCGGATGCTTATGCCGCGGCACGTCAGCTTGCCCGCACGCAGGGCTTTTTGGTGGGGATCTCGTCGGGTGCCGCACTGCACGCGGCACGTGTGCTTGCGCGCCGTCCGGAAAACACGGGCAAGACCATCGTGGTGCTGCTGCCGGATACCGGTGATCGCTATATCTCCACCCCCTTGTTTGAGGAGTGATGTTGAAAATGAAACGCCGTGCCGTTTCTTATCCCAAGCGTGTCGCGCTGGGATTTGCACTGATCATATTGCTCGGTGCGTGTCTGCTGTGCCTGCCGATCGCGTCCAAAAGCGGAGAATCCACGCCGTTTTTAACCTCGCTGTTCACCGCGACCTCCGCCACCTGCGTAACAGGTCTTATTCTGGTGGACACCTACCTGCACTGGTCGGTATTCGGACAACTCGTGATCCTCACGCTGATCCAGATCGGCGGTCTGGGCTTTATGACGCTGATGACTGCGTTTTCATTGGCATTGCACCGCACCATTTCGCTCCGAGAGCGAACCTTACTGAAAGAAAATTTCAATATGCCGGAGATCGGCGGTATGGTACGGCTGACCAAGCGCATCGTGCGCGGAACACTGCTGATCGAGGGGGTCGGCGCGATCATACTGTCGGCGTGTCTGATCCCGAAGCTCGGCGTCGGGCGCGGGATCTATACCGGTGTATTTTTGGGTGTTTCGGCGTTTTGCAACGCCGGCTTTGATCTGCTCGGCAGCTACGGCGCGTTCAGCTCGCTGGTGCCGATGGCGGACAACGCGGTCTTCCTGATCACCGTTGCGTTATTGATCCTGATCGGCGGTATCGGCTTTATCGTGTGGGACGATGTGCTGCGGCATCGGCTTCATTTCAAAAAATACCGCTTGCATTCCAAAATAGCACTCACCGTGACCGCCGCCGCCACACTGATCGGCACACTGCTGTTCTTTGCTTTAGAACGGGATGCCACGGGTGCGGGATTGTCAATCCCCGCCGGGCTGCTGCACGCGTTTTTTGATTCGGTCACGCCGCGCACCGCCGGCTTTAACGCGGTGGATACCGCGTCGCTGACTCCCGCCTCCAAGCTGCTGTCTATCCTGCTGATGATGGTCGGCGGCTCGCCCGGCTCAACCGCCGGCGGCATCAAGACCGTGACCGTTGCGGTATTGGTCGTTTGTCTTGTCAGCAACCTTCGCCGCCGCTCCGGCTATAACGTGTTCGGCAGACGCCTGCCGCGTGACGTCCTCGTCAACGCGCTGTCGGTGGTGGGCATCTATCTGACGTTGGCTGTTACCGGCGTGTTTCTTATCTGCGCGGTGCAACCGGAGCTGTCCTTCTTGGACGTTGTCTTTGAATGTATCTCCGCCACCAGCACGGTGGGTATGACCACCGGCATCACGCGGGATATGACCGCCTTTTCGCAGTGCGTGCTGATCGTATTGATGTTCAGCGGCCGTATCGGCAGTCTGTCCTTCGCCATGATATTTATGCAAAATAAAAAACAAGAGATCGCCCTTCTTCCCGAAGAAGCGGTGAGCGTCGGATGAGGTGTACGCAATGAAAAACTTTTTAGTGATCGGAATGGGCCGCTTCGGCCAGCATCTGAGTCGGAAATTGACCGAGCTCGGCAACGACGTGATGATCGTGGACGAGAACGAGGAGCTCGTCAACCGTTTGGCGGGCGAGGTCGCACTCGCCAAGGTCGCGGACTGCAAAAACGAAGAAGTGCTGAAAAGCCTGTCGGTGAGTAGCTTTGATATGTGCTTTGTGTGCATCGGCAGTGATTTTCAAAGCAGTCTGGAGATCACAAGCCTGCTCAAGGATCTGGGTGCCAAAACGGTCGTCAGCAAAGCAAGCACCAAAATTCAAGAGAAATTTTTGCTGCGCAACGGCGCGGATGCGGTGGTGTATCCGGAAAAGGATCTCGCGTACAAGCTCGCGGTGCAGTACAGCGGCCGCAACGTCTACGACTATTACAAGCTCTCCGACGAGATCGCCGTTTACGAGACCGCCGTGCCGAAGGCGTGGGTGGGCAAGACCATCCCCGAAATCGACGTGCGCCGCGTACACGGGCTGAACATTTTGGCGGTGCGTGTCGGCACGGATCTGCAGCTTGCGGATATGACGCATCGGTTCGCAGAGACTGATCACGTTCTGGTGCTCGGCAACGATGACGATATCCGCGCACTGACCAAGAGAACGTAACGGCGTTATGACGATCATACCCGACTACTACCGCCGCTTTCACTGCCTTGCCGACCGCTGCCGTCACAACTGCTGTATCGGCTGGGAGATCGATATCGACGCCGACACCTACGCCCTGTACAACGCGGTAGACGGTGAGTTCGGTAACCGCTTGCATAGCGGCATCGTGCACGGCGAGCAGCCGTGCTTTCGCCTGCGCGAGGGCGAGCGCTGTGCGTTCTTGAACGAACGAGGGCTGTGCGACATTATTCTGACACTCGGTGAGGATGCCTTATGTGACATCTGCACCGACCACCCGCGCTTTCGTACCTATATCGGTGACGATCTGCGGTTAGGGATCGGGCTGTGCTGTGAGGAGGCGTGCCGCCAGATCCTAGGCAGTCCGGTTCGGTTTGTCGATGCGGATACCGACGGCGAGGTGGCGGTGGACACCGCCGTACCGCCGTTTGCGGATACCCGCACACCCGCCGAATGGGCGGCGCTTTACCGCTCGTTAGAGCGACTGGATTCCGCGTGGGACGCCTATCTCGATCGGCTCGCCGTCTGTGCGGCGTTCACCCAACCGCAGGGCGCAGTATGGGAACGGCTGACGGCGTACTTTGTGTTCCGTCACAACCATCTGCGGTTTGCCGCACACGCGGCGACCGTGATCGGCACGCTCGCGCAGGGCGCGGACGTTGACGAGCTGTGCGAGATCTGCCGTTTGTATTCGGCGGAGATCGAATATTCCGATGAAAATCTGCAAGCGATCATAAACGAAACGGCAGAGGCCTAAAAGGTCTCTGCCGTTTTCGGTTGCGTTATCTTTTTTTAAACACGATTGCCGATCGGTTCGGCAGATAGCACCGAAACCCCTGCTCGTCCGCCGTGTACCGCACCGACTTGTCCACGCGGTCAAACCCGCCGAACACGCCGTCGTCAGACGATAAGATCACCTTGTAGCCGCCGACCTGATTCACCGGGATCGGATACCCGTCAAACGATTTTTCCGGATGGAAATTAAACGCAAACACCAGGTTGCCCTTTTCGTAGATGAGCACCTTGTCATCCTCGTGTACGGTTAGACAAACGGGCGGCTTTTGAAGCGTCCTTTCGCGTTGCAAAAGGGTGAGCATTGCTTTATCAAAATCACCCAGCTCGCGGTACCGCAGATTGGGGTTATCTGCCAAACTCCACTGGCGGCGGCAGTAATGATAGCTCCAGCCGTTGCCCTCGCGCGGGAAATCGATCCATTCGGGATGCCCGAACTCGTTGCCCATAAAATTGAGATACCCCTCACCGCTGAGCGATGCGGTGAGCAAGCGGATCATCTTGTGCAGCGCGATGCCGCGGTCGATCACCGGACTGCCGCCGAATTTCTGCATATGGGTGTACATCTCGGCATCGCACAGACGGAACATGATCGTTTTATCGCCAACGAGCGCTTGATCGTGCGATTCGCAGTACCCGATGTTTTTCTCTTTGGGGCGGCGGTTGGTCAGCTCATACCACAGCTGTCCCATCGGCCAATGCTCGTCCGGCACCTCTTTGAGCAGCTTGATCCACAGATCCGGCACACCCATCGACAACCGATAATCAAACCCGATCCCGCCGTCTTTCAGGGGTAAGCACATCCCCGGCATGCCCGACATATCCTCCGCGACCGTGACCGCCCCCGGATTCAGCGTATGGATCAATTCATTGGCGAGCCCCAGATAGGTGACCGCCTCCACGTCGGTGTTGAGCGAAAAATACATACCGTAATCGGTGAACGCACTGCCTAAGGCGTGATCGTGGTACAGCATCGAGGTCACACCGTCAAAGCGGAAGCCGTCGAAATGAAAGACCTCCATCCAATACCGCAGGTTGGAAAGCAGAAAATGCAGCACCTCGTTTTTACCGTAGTTGAACAGCTTGGTACCCCACGCGCTGTGATCGCCGCGTCCACCCTCGTGGAAGAACTGGTACACCGTGCCGTCAAACTCGTTCGGCCCCTCGTTGGTGTTCTTGACCGCGTGGGAGTGCACCACGTCGAGAAGCACCGCGATCCCCATCCCGTGCGCGGTGTTGATAAGCTCCTTTAACTCGTTGCTTGTCCCGTAACGGGAGGAGGCGGCAAAGAAATTCGACACCTGATACCCGAACGAGCCGTAGTACGGATGCTCCATGATCGCCATGATCTGGATCGTATTGTATCCCGCCGCCCGGATGCGCGGCAGGATATTCTCGGTAAATTCACGGTAGCTGCCCACCGCACCCTTTTCCTGTGCCATACCGATGTGACATTCATAGATAAACGGCGTTTTGGCGGGCGTAAACCCCTCGTCGGTCCACGGGTAAGGGGCAAAGGTATCCTCTATTTCCGCACACCATAGATAGGTCACGGGATCCTGCACCACGCGCGTCGCGTACAGCGGGATACGGCGGAGCATCTGCCCCTTATGCCACACGACCGTCTGCACCTTTTGCCCCACGCACAGGTTGCCCACGCACACCTCAAAAACGCCGTTTTCGAGCCGCGTCATCGGGCAGGCGGCCGTGTCCCAGCTGTTAAAATCACCGGTCAGATATAACGCATCCGCGGCGGGTGCCCATTCGCGGTAGACCCAGCCCGACTCGGTGCGGTGGAACCCGAAATAGTGATGACCGCTTGCAAACGCCGTCAACTCACCCAGCTCCGCCTTTTTTTGCGCCAATACTTCCGCCCGCAGACGCAGATCGTCTGCGTACGGCTCTAAATACGGATCGATCGTGAGGATCTTGAGACCCCGTTTCGCCATACACTCACCGCCCTTCACATACTAGTATACCAAATCCCCACTCAAAATAGCAAGTCCCCTTGCAAGAAAGTGTGCGACAAGGCTCGACGGCGCTTGACAGGGGTTCTCTTGCGGTGGTACAATCAAAGGGAATTTAAGGGGGAAACGATATGAACACAAAACGAATTCGCGATTACGGCATCATCATCGGACGTATGACGCCCGGCCCGTTAAACAAGATCACCGATGTCCCCGGTGTCACCGTGGGACACTATACCTTAGATGACGAAAAGCACCGCACCGGTGTCACGGTCATCCTGCCGGCACCCGGCAACGTCTATGCCGATAAGCTCACCGCCGTTGCTCACGTCATTAACGGCTTCGGCAAAACCGCCGGCACCATCCAGCTGGACGAACTCGGTGAGCTGGAGACCCCCATTGCGCTGACGAACACGCTCAACGTCGGTAAGGTCGCCGACGGACTCGTCGGGTATACGTTGGAGCAGTGCGCCAAAGAAGGAATGGAATGCACCACCATCAATCCGGTAGTGGGTGAAACCAACGACTCGGCAATGAGCGACAATTCCGACAGACCGCTCGGCGAAGCCGAGGTGCGCGCGGCGATCGCCGCCGCCTGCACGGATTTTGCCGAGGGCGACGTCGGTGCCGGTAAAGGCACCACCGGCTTCGGGCTCAAGGGCGGTATCGGCTCCGCCTCGCGGCAGATCGAACTGGACGGCAAGACCCATACCGTCGGCGCGTTGGTGCAATGCAACTTCGGCAGAACGGATAACCTGTGCATCGACGGCCGTCCGGTCGGCAAGCGCATCGCGGAAAAACTCCGCGAAGAAGAGCGCGCGGAATGTGACAAGGGTTCCATTATGATGGTGATCGCCACCGATATCCCGCTGTCCGAACTGCAACTCAAACGCGTCGCCAAGCGCGCGGCGGTGGGACTTATCCGCACCGGCTCGTATCTCGGCCACGGCAGCGGCGACGTCGTGCTCGCGTTCACCACCGCCAACCGCCATATGCGGGACGACGGTGCCTTCCGCCCGATGCTGGCAGTCAACAACAGCTCCATCGAGGAGATCTGCCGCGCCTGCTCCGAGTCAGTGGAGGAAGCGATCTTAAACGCGATGTCCACCGCCGACCGCGTGGTCGGTTTTTCGGGCAAAGTCCTGCGTGGCTTAAACGAATTTTTATAAGGAGTCAGTATGCCGTTTTTACCGATCAACCGAACCGAAATGCACGCCGCGGGCATTACGCGGCCGGATATCGTATTGGTGACGGGTGATGCCTACGTGGATC